>JAJZFK010000420.1 GCA_021805405.1 bacterium | reverse complement strand
AATTCTGCAAACTGCGGTGCAGTTGTTAGTTGCCATCCGCCGGCTACATTTTGAAGCCGCAGCCCGCTTCCTTCAAGGTACCGTTCGCCAAGGTGATTCAGCGCCAATTCCACGCTAGCTTCGTCCACCTGAAGAACCCTTGCTAATTCGGCGGCAGTAACGGGGTCACCGCTCACAAAAAGCAGTGACTCTAGCGCCGAAGCCAACTCATGGATAATCAGGATGTAGTGCCCTCCTGTACGTGTCGAAGAATTATTTCATCAAACAGCAAAACCTGCTCTACCTCTATGCGCTGCAACCGTAGCAGTTCCAACATCGCTAGAAACGTAATCACGATGTCATACCGCATGCACGGCAGGTCAAACAGCTCACTAAATCGAGCGCCACCACTAGGTGCCGACGCCTGTATTCTGTGAAGTACCTCGGCCATTTTTAGTCTTAAAGTTGCTCTTCGCCGTGGAACTACCGTAGTGAGCGGCTGATCTGCCAGATCCGCTTCGCTTAATAGGCGATTAAGTGCGCTTAGCAATAGCGCAGAGCTTACCGGATCGTCTGGAACAGCTGGTGGTAGAATGGCGCAATTTAGTAGAGGCTCCCGTCCAAACACTGCACGCTGTGCCTCCTCACGGTCTCGCAATATGTCTAGTGCATCGTGGAACTGCTGGTACTCGCGTAGACGTTGAACGAGTTCCAGCCGCGGGTCGTCAGGCTCTTCGTCAGCATCCACAACGGTTTGCGGCAGCAACATGCGTGACTTTATCTCGATGAGTGTAGCAGCCATAACAAGGTACTCACCGGCTACTGCAAGATCGAACGCCTCCATCTGATCGAGTAACGAGAGGTACTGGGTGGTAATCTCGGCAATCGGGATGTCTGTAATATCTACTTCGTTGGCCTTTATCAGTTGCAAAAGTAGATCGATTGGACCCTGGAAAGCGCTCAGTACAAACGTTGGCATTCCGGCTGGCAAAAGCGCATTTCGAACATGGGCCCGTGAAACTAGTTGAGCGTTGTGCATGGCGAGAATGATACACTCACGTATTGCGATTGTCAATTGTGAAGTTTATCAACTTTAATATTAAGGCTGTTCTGTGCTGAAACCAACTAAAACTATAGGTTCTTAACATTTCCTTAATATGAAACGGCTATACTGTATAGCTGTAATAGAAAGCCAATGAATGATTGGTTAAATTATGGAGGTAAGGATGAGATTTTCTCGCGCAGCAATCGGCGCCGTTGCAGCCGCAGTCGCTGTAACGAGTGGTGTGGGTGCACACGCAGTATCCTTGAGCGGAGCAGGAAGCACGTTTGCTCAGCCCTTTTACAAGCTTTGGTTCGCTAAGTTCAAACAACAAACCGGCACATCAGTAGACTATCAAGCAATAGGATCGGGTGCTGGTATCAATGCGTTGAAAAACAAGACAGTTGACTTCGGTGCCTCGGACGCCCCATTAAGCGATAACGATGAGAAGACGATGCCCTACCCGGTAGTGCATATACCAACTGCTGGCGGTGCGGTGGTTATGAGCTATAACCTGAAGGGAATTGGTTGCGGATTGCGATTTACGCCGCATATCATCGCCGAAATATACAGCGGCAAAATTACCATGTGGAATGACCCGCAAATCGAAGCAGTAAACTTCTTTAAAAACCTGCCCGCAATCCCCATTCAACCGGTACATCGAAGCGATGGGTCTGGTACGACATACATATTTACCAGCTTTCTTTCAAAGGCCGATTCTGGATGGGCAAGTACCGTGGGTGCCGGCAAATCCGTCAACTGGCCAGTCGGTCAGGGTGGCCCCGGTAATCCTGGCGTCGTTACCAAGGTGCAGCAAACCGAAGGAGGGTTTGGTTATGTAGAGTTGGCGTACGCCATTCAGCATCACCTTCCCTATGGTTCGGTACAAAACAGCGCCGGCAATTTCGTATCTCCCAGCATCGCTACAACATTAAACGCCCTGCAGCAGTACACGGTTCAGCTAGACAAGGATGTACGTACGCCTACAGTTGATGCCCCAGGCGTGAACAGCTACCCAATCAGCGGCCTCACCTACATTCTGCTCTACCAGCACGGCGGATCTCATACTGGTCCAACAACCCAGCTTTGGAGTTGGTGCCTTCAACCGGCGCAACAGCAGATGGTGACTACCCTTAACTATGTTCCCCTGCCCCCGGGGCTAATTAAGGAAGACCTGGCAGCGATCAAAACCATTTCGGGTGCACAGTTAGCTAGCGGAGGCTAGGATTGTATGGCGGTGCCAACCACAACCGGCGGTTCTGGCATTAACTCACAACCCATGCGCGGTAGCTCCTCAAGAGCACTGCGAACAGACAGGATATTTCGTTCCGGCACATTGGTTGCTGCCGGGACGGCTCCTGTGTTGATAGCGGCGATTGGAATTGCCCTCTTTGTCGCCGCTAAGCGCAGCATTCTTCTGAACGGCCTTGGTTTCTTTTTAGGCGAAAAATGGAAACCAAATCCGCCAACAGCGATGATGCATGTAGGCAACATCTTTGGAGTACTGCCGTTTGTTTACGGCACGCTCTTAACGTCTCTCATTGCACTGGCTCTCGCTGTACCCATAGGGGTTGGTGGTGCCATCTTCCTCGCAGAGATTGCTCCCCGCAAATTGAGCACGCCGCTCTCATTCTTCGTCGAAATGCTGGCTGCAGTACCCTCCATCGTTTACGGGTACTGGGGCCTCAGCTACCTTTGCCCAATCCTTGTTGGTGTAGAACACTGGCTCACTACGAATTTTGGCCACATTCCATTCTTCGCAACGACCATAGGGACCGGCACCGGCCAGGACTTTTTTGCGGCTGGTTTAGTTCTCACTCTCATGATACTACCGTTCATTACGGCGGTATCGCGAGATGTCCTGCAGACAGTACCGGTTTCGCAGCGAGAGGCGGCCCTGGGGTTGGGTGCTACACGCTGGGAAGCGATTCGCACCGTGGTGCTTCGTTATGCAAGTAGCGGGATTATTGGTGCAGTCATGTTGGGACTGGGGCGCGCGCTTGGCGAAACTATGGCCGTTACAATGGTGATTGGTGGCTCGGTTACCATTGGTCACTTAAAGAATCTTGCAAGTTTCTCCATATTCCGATCTGGATACACCATGACATCTCTGCTCATGGATCAGTATCCAAGTCCTAACTCTAGCCTCCATGCCGCAGCTCTTACGCAGGTAGCACTCACACTGTTTCTCATAACAGTGGTAGTTAATGCAATTGCACGTGGGCTGGTATGGCTCACTGCGATGAAAGCCGGGGGCGGATCCGATAACTCCGTACGGCTGAAGTTACTAGTGAGTTCGTCGCTTAAAAACGGATTCCTTGCCTGCATCGTCGTGGTTTTCCTGTTTCAGGCAGCTAGCGACATAAAACATCACGGTGCAGCAGGTCTGTTTGGCGGTGCCGAAGTCGTGTTTATGCTGGCCATTGCATTGTGGGTGATTAGCCGCATACTCACAAATTCCAGGTGGCAGCCACAGTGGAGGCGGTTTGCAAGTGCAATGGGTATCGCGGCATGTGCGTTCTGCACGCTCATTGCGGTCGGCGCACTCATTGGGTTGCTAACTTACGTGGTTCAACACGGACTGCCAGCTCTTAATGCCGGGTTTTTCCATAAGCCTGATCCCGATAACCCCGATAGTGGTGGTATGCTGCATGCGGTTGTGGGAACAGCAGAACTGGTATTTATGGCCGCCCTTATTGGCATTCCAACCGGGATACTAGGGGGAATTTACTTATCGGAATTTGGCAACGACCGTGTGGGGTTCGTAATTCGCTTCTTTACAGATCTGCTCAATGGCGTACCGTCCATCGTGCTTGGAATATTCGCTTACGCCATTATCGTGGTAACAACAACTGCCTATCAAGGCGTAGCTGGCGGCGTTGCGCTTGCTATAATGATGATACCAACTGTAATGAGAACCACCGAGGAGCTAATGCGCCTTGTGCCGGATTCTCTACGCGAGGGATCCCTTGGGCTAGGCGCCACCAATGCAAGAACCGTCTGGAAGGTTGTTCTCCCATCGGCACGCGGAGGTGTACTTACGGGTGCCCTCCTAGCAGTTGCCAGAGTCTCCGGCGAAACTGCTCCGCTTATCATGGTAGGATGCAGTAGCAACCTGTTTCACCTGGATCCGCGCCATGCGCTCGCATCGCTGCCGGTAACAATCTATGTTCTGCGCAACGCCCCAAGCAATCTGGCCATACAACAGTCATGGAGTGCCGCACTTGTCCTTGTGGCATTAGTGCTGATTGCCAGCCTGCTTGCACGGCTGATCTCAAGCCGCGGAATCGGTGCAACACGAACCGGATAGGTTCGATGTTGCATGTCTCTTAGCGATTACGCTTGCCGGATCCTAATTCGGTAGTATTTATTGAAAGGTAAACTAACAATGTATCGAGAACGCTCAAGGTTTATGATTGCAGCTGCGGCCCTACTATTTTGTACGGGTATCGCTGGGTTGAGTGGTTGCAACGGTAGTGGTGGAAGTGGCGGAGCCACAGGTACCGCATCAACTAGCTCAGGTACGCCTACAGGGGGTGGTGTTGGCAACAATTCTGCCGACACATCCATCAATACTGACGCAATGGCTGCCGTAGCCGCCGATGCATCGCTAAAGGGGCAGACAATCAAACTCACAACAAGCGGTGCGCAGGTTTCGATGGATGGCACGGTTTCAACACTTGCGGACAAAAATGCTGCAGAAAAGGATGTTGTAGGAGCGTTATCGAAATACGCAAGCGTTAATGCCGGTGTAATTGATAACCTGATGGTGAAACAGGGAACCACTGCTGGCGCTGGCCAGTAGGAGACTTAAACACGTGGAGCAGCGCACGATCAGTTTACAACCAGGCGAGGCTGTACTCAGCTCTAAAGCAGCACCTGCCGTTACACCTGTGCAGGCAACCCAGGTTAAAGCTGGCCCACCCAGGATAGCGGTTAAGGATCTTAACTGCTATTATGGAAAAACCCAGGCAATACAATCTGTGAGCCTGGATATACTGCCAAACCAGGTTACTGCACTTATTGGCCCGTCAGGCTGCGGAAAGTCGACGTTTCTGCGTACGCTTAACCGCATGAACGACCGCGTAGCCGGTTGGCGTGTGGAAGGCAGCGTCATGCTGGATGGTTCCGACGTGTACGCACGATCGATTGATGTTGTTCAGTTGCGCCGCAAGGTCGGTATGGTCTTCCAGCGGCCCAACCCGTTCCCCATGTCTATAAGAGAGAATATCCTTTATGGGCCCCGCCTACATGGTGAGCGGAACAAGGCACGGCTCGACGACATTGTGGAGCGAACGCTAACACAATCCGCACTATGGGATGAGGTCAAAAACTCGCTTAATAAATCGGCGTTTGACCTCTCCGGTGGGCAGCAGCAAAGGCTCTGCATTGCACGTGTGCTCGCGGTAGAGCCAGAAGTCATACTCATGGACGAGCCCTGCTCAGCGCTAGACCCAAACTCAACCTTTCGAATTGAGCAGCTGCTTGCGGAACTCGAAAACCGGTTTGCAATTGTAATCGTGACCCACAACCTACAACAGGCGGCTCGTGTTTCTGCTCGCACAGCTTTCTTCCTGAAAGGTGAACTTGTTGAGTGCTGTGATACGGCTGACCTCTTCTCGAACCCTCGCGACAAGCGAACTGAGGACTATGTTCAAGGTCGCTTCGGCTGATACCGTTTCGCGGTTTAGCGCTACTCTACCACGAGGCTCCCTCCTGCAGGGAGCCTCGTTATTTGGTGTTAGTTGTAACACAATGAACTTAACAGCGGGAAATTACCTTGTTGCACGTGGTGGCGACGGAATTGGAATTGGCATCTTACCTGCGGCTAACAGCGTGGAAAATTTGCGGTCAAGTGCAGAAAAAGCACCTGCCGGTCCATCAGGATGGTGGGCGGGGTTGTACTTGAGGTAAACATACCGTGATTTGGAAATTGGTAAGTGCAGAAGCTGCGGGCCATATTTCAGCACTACTAGTGTAGCAGGTCTGTTCGTACCGTCCTCGTTTACCAATCCAAAATCGCTGCCCTCATTTAAGCGGAAGCCCCCGGGGTACCACCAGAAAAAGATGCCGTCCCCATTCATGCGCAAGGTTGCCTTGTACAGCACCGAGTAATAATGGCCCTCAACTTTAAGTAGCTTGACGGAGTCGCGCCCATGGCCCCCATCCCAAACAGACATGCCGGTTTCAGCCCATATTACTGGCAGATGAGGAGCAACTCCTCTGGCATAACCAAGCTCAAACGGTATGGTACGCTCAGTGGAAGGATCGCCGACACGACCGTAGCACTCTGGTGACAGGAAATCCACTGCCCTGCTAAGTCCTTCAAGCTGGTATGGTAGCGCGCCGGTCCAACGATAACTACCGTCACCTGCACTCGCCATTCGAAAGCTAACCAGGTGATTAGGGTCAAGGGAATGAATACGCTGCACCGATTCCCCAAACGTCTGCTGCAGCCACGAGTCGAGAAATGCACGATAGTCTGCGACAAACCGCACGAACTCACCGGTGGGTAAAGTCAACTGAACATCCGACGGTCCTGAGAGTAACCCCGAAGCCATCGGTGCCTTGTACTTCCAGGCACTATCAGCTGCCGCAACCGTACCGTACTTGGCGCTAACCCAACGTCTCCATGCTGCATCAAGCAGTACGCGGTGTGAATAGTCTCCGAACGAAGGCTCCCAGGAAATCTCGTACGCAAAAACTGTGTCATTGAGCCTCAATTGGTATCGCTCGATAATTGACCGGAAATTTGCCCAGGACTTCTGCTCTGCAATCTCCCTGCCCTCCCCTAGGTAGTCGGCGACACCGGGGCGAAGGCTAAGGTTTACACGCAGACCAAGGTTTCGACAGCGCCACAGAAAATCAAGCAGGTTTTGCGCATCAATATCGCGCGTGTAGATAAACGCGCTCACTGCGTTAAAACCAAGCTTCTTAATTCTGGTTAGGTCTCTCCCAACAATGCGAGGATCGTAGGAGCGGGCACTCATCCAGGATTCAAAGTAAAGACCGTGCGAGGTGGCAATACCCGAAGAAGGCAAGTAATTCACGCCATTAATGCGCCACAGACGATTGTCAAGATAGAAATGACCGTTTGATTTCGTACGTACAAACATGGGCTTTGTGGGTGGCAACCACTCATGTATATTCATAGTAGAGCGGTCAATAACTTTACCATTAACCATCAATGAGGTTACAACGTGCTCTCCCTTTTGGGGTATGGCTCCATCCGGAGTCCAGGCTGCGCTACACTGTGATGTTTGTTGTGCATCAACCGATAACTTCCACAGGCGGGACCATAGGACGTGGGAGCCATTACTTACTTGGACACTAACTGAACAGCGTCGTGCTGTTGATGGCACAGTGCTGTTGTTGAAAACAACCGCCCCCATATCGCAACCCTGGTTCTTAAACAAGGTATAGAAC
>JAJZFK010000515.1 GCA_021805405.1 bacterium | reverse complement strand
AAGGAGAGTCGGTTCCGTAAGAAACTTCTTGGTAAGCGAGTTGACTATTCGGAGCGTTCCGTAATCGTTGTTGGCCCCTACCTCAAACTGCATCAGTGCGGTTTGCCTAAGGAGATGGCGCTCGAGCTATTCAAGCCGTTTGTCATGAAGACGCTTGTTGAGCACGGTTATACCAACAACATCAAGGCTGCCAAGCGCATGATTGAGAAGGCGCGCCCCGAGGTGTGGGACGCTCTTGAAGAAGTTATTCGCGAGCACCCTGTCCTGCTTAACCGTGCGCCTACCCTGCACAGACTGGGTATTCAGGCATTTGAGCCTGTACTGGTGGACGGCAAAGCGATTCAGGTTCACCCTCTGGTGTGCCATGCGTTCAATGCCGACTTCGATGGCGACATGATGGCTGTGCACGTGCCTCTCTCTGCGTATGCGCAGGCTGAAGCCCGTATTCTTATGCTCTCGTCTAACAACCTGTTCAGCCCTGCAAACGGCGGTCCTATCGTTGCTCCAGTACAGGACATCATTCTTGGTGCGTACTACCTCACCATGATGAAAGAGCTGAAACCTGGCGAGGAGCCAGTGCGGCAGGTGTTTTCATCACCCGAAGAGGCGATGCTCTCATACAGTCTCGGCTATGTAGGTCTGCATGATCCTATTGCGGTAAAGCTGCAGCACCGGCTATCTTTGGATGCCGATGCTGAGATGCGCGATGAGGTTGTGGGCCTGATGTGGCGCAATGATACTCAAGGCGAGAATGGCCGCTGGACGTATCGCACCAATGACGGCATTGTAGATGTGCCAACCGAAGAAATTGCTGAACTTGCAGGCAAGCGCAGCACCACAGTTGGCCGCCTTATATTTGCGCAGATCCTGCCCGAGCGCCTGAAATATACCGACAGGTACCTGCTGCGCACCATGAACAAGAAGGCAATCTCTACGGTGGTTTCCGATGTTTATGAGACCCACGGCAAGGAGTGCACCATCCACTTCCTGGATGAACTGAAGGACATCGGCTTCAAGTACGCCATGAAGGGCGGCGTCAGTATCGCCATTACCGACATGGACAGCCCAATGAAGCGGCACGAGATAATCGTTGAGACTGAGCAGAAGGTGCGCACTGCAAACCGTCAGTACAGCCGTGGCCAGTTGTCTCAGGCCGAACGAAAATCGAAGGTGCTGGAACTCTGGTTAAAGGCAGCCGAAGACGTTGCCGGCGCTATTATGGAAGGCATTGAGCAGTACAACCCGATCTATATCATCACAGACTCGGGTGCTCGTGGCTCTACCAAACAGGTTACGCAGCTTTCGGGCATGCGAGGCCTTATGACCGACCCGTTTGGCAACCTCATTGAGGAACTGCCCATCAAGTCGAATTTCCACGAAGGTCTAAGCGTTCTTGAGTTCTTCGTCTCCACCCACGGAGCCCGCAAGGGTATGGCAGATACCGCTCTTAGAACGGCAGACGCTGGTTACCTTACCCGCAAATTGGTAGACGTTGCCCAGGATATGATCATTCGTGACGTAGACTGCGGCACCACCAACGGTCTCGATATGAGCGAGATTATGGAAGGTGGCGAGGTACTGGAGCGAGTTAGTGAGAGGGTGAGAGGGCGTTACCCAACGTTCGACCTTATTCATCCAATCACGAATGAACTTCTTGTTCCAGCAAACACAGACATACCTGATCAGATTGCGCGAACGCTGGATGATGTTCGTATCTGCAAGGATGACATTATCGAGCAGGACACAGGTAATGTGGTTGCCCGCAAAGGCGACGCCATAACCATGCGCGAGGTTGCTGCCCTGCTGGATCGTGGCGTACGCCGCGCAGGCGCACTGAGGCCGGACAAGCTGGCGGATAGCCATACCGACATTACTACATCGATGAAGGTTCGTGTTCGCTCGGTTCTAACGTGCGAACTCCGCCAGGGCATATGCGCCTGCTGCTACGGTCGCGACCTGGCCAACGGCCGTCTCGTCGACATCGGGGTGGCAGTTGGCATTGTAGCCGCCCAGTCTATTGGTGAGCCTGGAACACAGTTGACCATGCGTACGTTCCATACGGGAGGTATTGCTGGTAAGGACCTTACAGGTGATAAACGTACCAACAAGTCTAAACGGCGTTCCATGCAGGAAGTCCTGCTAGATGACATGCAGCGCGGTGTTGTTAACTTCGACAACGTGGAAGGTTCCGAGCGAGAGCGCAACCGGGCCATTCAGTCTGTCCTAAAGGTACTGGAAGACCCCTCACGTGGTCTTAACCGCGTTACCGAACTGTTTGAAGCGCGAAAGCCCAAGGGCGAGGCGATTGTTACGACGGTTGCCGGGAACATAGCCGAGATCCAGACTGGTGGACTACGAAACGTGGTCATCCACACTCAGGCAGAGCTGGATGAAACGCTTGCCCACCAGGGCCTCGGTACCGATGCGATTGCTGCCGAGGACATATTTCCGGGCGGCGAAGGCGTCGGCGATCCCATTGTGAAGGCCGGTGAGCAGATAACCGATCGTCACCTGCGTAAGATCGTTGCGTCTGGCATTACGCACGTTATGTTGAAACGCACCTACATGGTTCCTTACCGCGGCGAAATCCCCGTGGAGAAGGGGCAGTATGTACAGCCTGGCGATCCTCTAACTTACGGTCCGCTTAACCCGCAGACAGTTCTAACTTTGCAGGGTGTACAGGGCGTGCAGGAGTACCTGGTACGCGAAATTCAGAGCGTGTACAAGGGCCAGGGCGTAGACATCAATGATAAACACATCGAGGTTATCGTCAGGCAGATGCTGCGTAAACGCAAAGTTCGTCACCCAGGCGACAGCCGGTTCCTTATGGGGCAGATTGTCGACAAGTTCGTGTTCGAGGATGAGAATACCCGTGTTCGCAATATTGGCGGAGTTGAGGCAACTGCAGACTGGGTTCTGTTCGGTATCGCTGAGGCATCGCTCAGCACCGAGTCGTTCCTCTCGGCGGCGTCTTTCCAGAAGACCACCAGAGTGCTTACCGAAGCTGCCGTACGTGGCAAGCGCGACGAACTCATAGGTCTGAAGGAGAACGTCATCATTGGGCGGCTTATACCGGCCGGTACTGGCCTTGCCTACTACCGCAGTCTTGAGCCAGCCCTGCCAGATGGTACAACCATCCAGGTAGACCTGCCACGGCCAAGTAGGGCTGTATCGCTGGAGAGCGACCTCGAGAAGTTCAAGGAGATCCCTGCTGTCATAGTAGACGACTCCGTGACTATTGAGGAGGAGCAGACCTTCCGCTCTATTCCTACCCACGAGCTAGATCCTGTTATGGTTGCAGAAGAGAAGCGCACAACGGGTACAAGCGGCCTTGAGCTGCTGGACCAGAACTTGCCTACTCCTGCTCCAGTACCGGATGAGGACACTGAAGTCGGCGAATAGACCCTGACGCATCGCTAATCATCAACTGGGCTCCGTTGCGCGCGAGTGCAGCGGAGCCTCCAAGTTGCCGCCAAAGCTGCTAAACATGCTGGTGCGAGGGTTCCTCGCAGTGCTCCGTCGCCATGGCGAAGTCTGCTCTGAACCTGGCATTTGACTTACTGCCGGTTTACGGGTATCATTTATCGCGTTCGAGAGCATAGCTCAGTCGGTAGAGCAACGCCCTTTTAAGGCGTGGGTCCTGGGTTCGAGTCCCAGTGCTCTCATCTCAACCTCCCACCCCTCTGCACACGATACATGGCTGTCTGGCACTGTCACGTCAGACAATCAATGGTGCGCTAAATCCAACGTATCCACCTTGTTTCATCCTATTGACATCAATGGCTGCATGCCGGGACGCATAACGACCATTGGCTTGGTTTGCCGAGCCTCGTCAACAATGCTATTAATTGGAACAGTTAAATGTTGCCGGTCGTATTATTAACCAGTTAACTAATTACTTTTGAAGTCCTTTGGGGGTTAAACGTAGCTGTCATGTCTTCTGCGAATTCGCATTTCCCCATGACGCAGACGCGTGATGAGGTCCACGAGCGACTCACGAACCACGCACCGGATGGTTGCGCTATGGCAGTCTGCTCAATGGAGTCACTGGTGTGGTTGTTGCGTGCAAACTCAGCGGTGCACGAAGCGCTTACCGACAACCTGCAACCTTATGGCATCTCACTCGCTCAATACAACCTGATTGCAGTGTTGAAGCATGTACCTGATCACAGGCTTCCAATGTCTGAAATTGGCGCACGAATGCATGTAACGCGCACAAATATCACGAAGCTCGCAGATGGGCTGGAGAAAGCGGACCTCATTACGCGGATACATTGTGCAGGCGACAGGCGGGTAGTTTACGCCGAGCTCACTGAGACTGCACTCGAGCTTATCGGGCGAATCGCCCCACTACAGTGGCAATTTAACCAAAAGTTGTGGAGCCAGCTTACCGCTGAGGATTGTATGACTCTCTCTGCACTGCTTTGCAAGTTAGAGCAGAGTGTGTTGAACGTTCGTTATGGTAGTGAGATCACCAGTTAGAATGGTTTTCATTTTTAGAATAACCCCGACATTACCATTTTGTATGGATGGTTTCAATACCGGGAAAGGGTAACTTAAACATGGCTGATACGATAGAGAAGGAAGCTGCTGGCGACAAGAGCCCCGGTACTCCGCGCACAGCACCGGTAGCCGTTCCGCGACCACACAACCAATCGGCCGCAGGCCACTCCGGTGTTACGGTTGCGCAGGCCCCTCAGCCGGCGCGCAAGCGAAACCCGGGCGCGATACTGGCGATCGCAGTTGTGTTAGTGGTATTAGGAGTGATGGGGTATCGGTATTGGGCGTTCGCCACGGTACACGCATCCACGGACGACGCTTACCTAACGACGAACGTTGCGCAGGTGACTCCCCAGGTAGCCGGTACCGTGCAAAGCCTTCTGGTAAGCGAGAATGAGCGCGTAAAAAAGGGGCAGTTGCTAGCTGTTCTGGATGATGCTACCTACAAGGCAGCCGTAGCTCAAGCACAGGCAAACCTTTACCAGGCGGAGGCAGGGGCTACAGGGGCCTCTGTTGGCGTCAACCTTACCCAGGCTCAAAGCAACGCTACAGTATCTGGTGCACACGGGGGTGTCGCAGCCGCTCAAAGCGGTGTGGCCACCGCCGAATCCGATGTGTTACGAAATGAGGCTGCGCTCGCAGCGGCTGGGGCAGGCATATCTACGGCACAATCAGGTGTGAACGCTGCGATCGCGGATGTAGCGGCTGCACGTGCCGCGGTTGCACGTACTCAGCAGGACGTGGCGGCTGCCAGGGCGAAGCTGGCTACGGCTCAGGCTGGTGTCGCCTCCGCGCAGTCACAGATTACGGCTGCCCAAGCCAATTCGGTGCGAGCCTCTGCGGACGACCGTCGGTACCTCATACTACTTCGGGAGGACGTTGTCGCGGCTCAGCAGTACCAGGCAGTACACTCAGCCGCAGTTGCAGCTGCATCTCAGCTAGCGGTGACCCAACAGGGCTTCCTCCAGGCGAGGGCAGAGGTCGCACAGCGCACCGCTGAACTAGTTTCCGCCCAGCAGTCGGTTAAGGCGGCACGAGCGACACTTGCAATGAAAGAGGCAGAGCTTAGCTCCGCCCGGGCTGGAGTCATTGCCGCCCACGGCAATGTAGACCAGGCAGCAGCGGCGGTGCAGGCAGCTAAGCATGTGGTGCAAACATCTCAGGCTGGTGTTACGCAGGCTGCCGCGCAGTTACAGGAGGCAGATACGGCACCTCAAAAGGTGGCTGTTCAGCGCGCTGCCGTGGCTACGGCCAAGGCGCGAATTGCCCAGGCGCAAGCTGCGCTGCACACCGCCGAGATCAACCTGCAGCGCACCCGCATCTATGCTCCCTTTGATGGCCGCGTAAGCAAGAAGACCGCTCAACTAGGCGAACAGGTCGCACCGGGCCAGTCTTTAATGGCCCTTGTGCCGGATAATGACCTGTTTGTACAGGCGAATTTCAAGGAGACCCAGATTGAGGACATGCATCCTGGCCAGAAGGTCGACATCGAAGTGGATACATTCCCAGATGTGACGTTCAAGGGTGTAGTGCAGTCCATTTCACCGGGAACGGGCTCCACGTTTACCCTGCTGCCGCCAGATAACTCTACGGGCAACTTTACGAAGGTAGTACAGAGAGTACCTGTGAAGGTGATCTTTGAACCGAAACAGGAGCAGTTGGAGAAGTTGCGTGCGGGACTTTCAGCTAACGTTACCGTATCCCTTCGATAGTAAAGCCATTCCAAATAAAAGGAGTAGCGGCGCAAGCATGCTGCTCCTTTTATTTACATGAAGTCGCTCTGTTACGATATGCGATTACAATGCTAGTGAGGTGTACATCCCAGTTTCTGAAAAATAAACCGTACGCGGTTTTGGGATGTGTATCCTGATGTGCGACGACCTACCAGTACTTCCATTGGTGGCTGTGCATAATCCACAACCCAAGTGCGAGGTTAGTCACGACATGAGCCGTAATAGCAACCGAAAGGTTCCCGGCTCGCCTCCATGTCACGGTATAAAGTATGCCGCACAACCAGGCAGAAAGCCATTCAGGATGTGCGACCGCAAACAGCCCGGCTGCTCCAACAATAGCGGTCCAATTCACTTGCATTATATCTACCTGTGAAAAGTCACCGTCGGGCTTCGCGATGTAACGCACTAAAAATGAACGCCAAAATAACTCCTCGGCTACCGGTGCTACTAACGCGAGCCCCGTAAAACGGAGCAGAATAAACAGATCCCGAATACTTCCTCGAGGAATTGCAGCGAATGGATTGTAGGCTTCGCGGCCACCCGAAAGGTGCACAGGCGTCAGGTGGTCGAGCGGTATCCAGAAGGCGAAAACCAGCAGACCCACCAGGATACCGGCGATAGTGCCCGTAAGGGTCCACTTGAGCTGGTGAAACACTCTGCGGTACCAAACCAGAAGAGCAGCGACTATCACCACTTCAAGTGAGTAGACAACCGGATATGAGGCCCGAGGAAACCACGGCGCAACGCTGGCGGCAATGAACATGGTTATCGCTGGAACACAGTATGGTTGCCACGGTGCCCGATCGGTAGGTATAGAATCTTTGATGGAACTAGTTGGTGGCTGCTTCATGAAAAGTTGTGCTTCCCTGGCCAATTACCAATCTAGAGATTGCCTGGCCGTAATACGGGCACGGCAGGACTATCCAGTGCGGAGGGCCCTCGTGTACTGCTCGCCCCAGTCCGATGAGCGCCTGATCTGTTAAACGCTCCAGAACATACGTCATCACCAGAAGATCTCGCTTATCCTTTGGAAACAGGAGCTGAAAGCCTAATCCCGACTGTCCGGGGCCAGGTGCCGAGGCTCCGGTAGTAATGTTCACCGTAGGCAAGCCAAGTCCACCCTCGGCATGGTATCGGTACATTATAAGCTTAAGTGCCTCAGCGGCGATAGGGCGCAGGGATGGAGGTGCACCCACGTGCGATGCACTAGGAGTGTATTGACATGTAGTGGGTGTGCACGGAGAAGGAACCAACACGCCCGCGTTCAAACCCTGAATGACCATGTTGTCTCCCTGAAATCGGTACAGCTC
>JAJZFK010000075.1 GCA_021805405.1 bacterium | reverse complement strand
AGTTACCTGGTGCCAACCGGGCAGGTCCTCCGTCCGATAGGTAAGCAGCTCGCCTTCGACGGGCGACCGGTGGACATGTCTCTGTCGCCGGATGGCAAGACACTTGCCCTCCTCCTCCCAACAGGTATCCGTATGGTAAACATGACGGATGGCAAATTCATTGGTCCGCTAAACAAGGGCTACCACAACTTCGCGGGCATCGCCTGGTCGCATGACGGCACACTCGTCTATTCGTCTGCATCGCCGAGGGGCGCAGATGGCAAGTACGAGGGCGCTGTTGAGGTAGACCATGTGCAGCCAGATGGATCCTTGCAGCCGCTTAAGCCAATCATGATTCCGCTGAAAGTGGGTATTCAGCCGGACATACGTGCCAAGCAGTCTGGAACCTGCGGGATGGTGATTTCGCCAGACGGCAAAATGCTCTACGTTTCGCTTTTCGAGAATGCCACAATAGCCTGCATCAACCTTTCAACCTATAATGCTGCAACGGGATCTGCTTCGTTTACTCAGGTACCGGTTGGCAGCTCGCCGGACGCACTGACGATAAGTCCGGACGGCAGCACGCTCTACGCAGCCGATAGAGGTGGCCGCCGGCCAGAACCAGGTGACACCGAAGACCTTGGTGACCCAGTAGTAGTCAGCCCGGCTTCTTACAAGGCAGATACTGGTGAGGTAACCGTCATCGATGCTGCGAAGGCGGTTACGCAGCCAGAACGAGCGGTGGTTGCGCAGATCGCTGTGGGTCTTCAGCCAACTGCCCTGGCAGTTTCTCCCAACGGCTCGCGCCTCTATGTTGCCTGCTCCAACAGTGACGAACTCGACATTATCGACTCTGCCACCTTCCAAATTATCGATAAGGTCAACTCGAGCCCTGCGCCCGGAATACTGGGTGACAGCAGTCCCAATGGGCTCGCCGTGACCGGCAATGGCGGCACCCTATTTGTTTCATTGGGCGGTGATAACGCTATAGCAGAATACACACTTTCCAGGAAAGATGGCGGTAGCGCCGCTGTCACGAGCCGACGCGGGCTGATACCCACAGCCTGGTTTCCTGTGGATATATGCCTTGCCAATGGCGGCCAGACACTGTGTGTGGCGAATAGCAAAGGCTATGGATCGCTGGGCAGCCTCTACCATTTTCATCCAGATCCATTTGGTGCCGCTTCTCCAGCACAGGGGCCAGGAGGGATTGAGGCACCCGCTGGGGGATTTGTCGGTCATACGGTCTACAACGTAATAGGCACGTTAGGCTTGGTGCCTGTGCCAGATGCCCGCAACCTTCACGCAGACACGCGGTTGACGGAAGCCAACGACCACTTTGACCGCATGGCAGCAGCAATATATACGCGGCCCGCACCATTTTGGTCCCGCTTCAAGCACGTAATCATGATCATAAAGGAAAACAGAACGTACGATCAGGTGTTCGGTGACATGCATACCCCTGGGGGTACGCCAGGTGGCGACAAAAACCTTGTAATGTTTGGCCAAACTGTCACGCCTAATCACCATGCGCTAGCCAGCCGGTTCGGCCTGTTCGATAACCTCTACTGTTCGGGCGAAATAAGCGCAGATGGTCACCACTGGGTAGATGAGGCGTTCGCCGACGACTATGACGAGCGAATGCTCGATCGCTACCCTCGCTCCTACCCGTGCTGTGGTACGGATCCGCTTTCGTTTGCTGGTACTCAGTTCCTGTGGCAGGCTGCTATGGACCGCGGCATCTCGTTCCGCGATTACGGCGAGTATGGCCCGCTGCCCTCCATAGCGCGCCATGCAGACGCCATGTACAACATGCCGGCTGCCATTACAGCCTCGCAAAATGAGGACGTCAATCACGAACACCAGTTTGAGGCGGATGTGATCAAGCACGGTCTTTCGCGGCTTACCTATCTCTGGTTTCCTAACGACCATACTTCAGGATTGCGCCCCGGAGCCTACTCACCGGAGTCTGATGTTGCGGACAATGACCTCGCTCTTGGTAGGCTAGTAAGCTTCATCTCCCACAGTCGCAAGTACTGGCACGATGAGCCTACCTGCATCTTTGTGGTAGAGGACGACGCCCAGGGTGGTCTAGACCACATTGACGGCCACAGAACCGTAGGACTGGTAATAAGCCCATTCAATGTAGAGCACAAGGTGAACAGCAGCTTCTACGACCAGCTGACGATGGATAGAACCATGGAACTGATGCTTGGCATGCCTCCTCAGAACCAGTTCGATGCGGCTGCTACTCCTATGCGAGATGCCTTTACGAACCATGGCGACTTTCGCCCGTATGACTTTGTGACAAACAGGATCGCGCTAAATCTGCGCAATCCGGAGGCTGCAGCGTTAACTGGCGAGGCAAAACACTGGGCAGAGGTAGCCTCGCGCCTGAACTTCTCGGCCCCGGATCTCGCTGATCCCGCGAAGGTAACCGCCATGCTCTGGTTTCACACCCACGGTGCGGCACCATTCCCTCCGCCAGATGCCGCGCAGTAGAGCGACATCGCAGAGATTAAGGACACCAACAAGTTGGTGTCCTTAATCTTTTTTTTGGGTGCTATAATTCCTGCAGGCTGGCAACAATGCATCCGGAGCAACATCATGATTGAGCTCGAAACTGCCATGGAGGCTTTTGTTCATTCGTTTGCGTTCTCTCGTGCCATTATACGGCCGTGCGAAGCGAGGAGAATCGGCGTATTCTGGTGCGTTCGTGATGTTGAGAGTACGCGAAAAGACGTGCGCACCGATGAGTGGACAGTACCTGCTGGCAGCAACCCCACAGAGATAGCGCAAGCCGTAGAGTCCACCACGAAGCAACGGTCGCACCGGCTATGCGTAGCAGGCAGCGATACCGACGAGTTGGCAGCTATGAAACGGATGTTGACAGGCGCAGGCTACCGCTTCCTTCGCTCCGAGCCAATCATGGCGATAGAGACTCTTGCAGCCACGTCTGCTCACCCGCGTCACGAGGTGATCCGTGTGCAGAGTGCCGCGCAGGTCGCCGAACTGAACGCCGCGGCACGATCGCGGCAAATTCTACCTGCCCACCTTAGTGACAACCCACCTTCGGTGCGTGCCTACTACTCGGTGCAGGGCGGTATCGTCGCGGGGTTTGTGCGCTGTGTTACGCGGCACCCTGCCGCAACCTACGTGGCTGGTGTCGAGACCTTTGTGCCATTCCGCCGTACAGGAGTTGCCACCGACCTCATGAACGCCATGCTTGCGGACGACTGTAAATTAGGCGTGCGATACTCGGTGCTCATGGCTAGCAGGGTGGGGGAGAAGCTGTACAGCTCCCTGGGGTTTGCACTCCTCGGTTATTTGCAGGTCTACACACCGCTATCAAAGAGTATCAAGGTATAATCGGCGACTAATTTACGCGCTGTGCGCGAATTGATGTCAAAACTATTCAACGGTCGGTTCAGGAGTGGTACGTGAGTTCAACCGAAATCAACATGCTGGAGCGCACCTTTTTACACGCTCCAGGTGTAGGGCGAGTCACCGAGCAGGCGTTGTGGGGTGCCGGTGCAAATTCCTGGCAGGCGTTTCTGGAGGGAAGCGGGCAGTGGCCGATAACCGAGGCGCAGAATGCTTCGATTGTATCTACGCTAAACGAATCGCTCGTGAGATTGGAGAACGGCGACTTTGCCTGGTTTGCACGGCTGTTGCCCGCACAGGAGCACTGGCGCGCTGTTCCGAGTTTTGGGTACCAGTTAGGGTTTTTAGACATAGAGACGAACGGTGGGCAGAACGCGGAAGACATCACAGTAATCGGCCTTTACGATGGACGCACCATGAGACAGTTTGTGGCGGGTATAAACCTGCACGACTTCCCGAATGCGGTAGCTGATACGGCCATGCTAGTGACATTCTTTGGCACTGTGTTTGATATTCCGTTTATCAAGCGGGCATTTCCGCGCCTCAGTTTACCGCAGCTGCATGTAGATCTCTGCTACCTGTTTCGGCGTGTAGGAAGAAAGGGTGGATTGAAGTCTATTGAGCGTCAGCTGGGAATCGTTCGATCATCGGCGGCCGATGGTCTAGACGGCATGGATGCAGTGCGGTTATGGCAGGAGTACCGGCTGGGGAGGAAACGCTCGCTGGAACTTCTCCTGAACTACAACGCCGAGGATGTAAAGAACATGGCGGAACTGCTGCAGACGGGTTATCACATGATTCGCCGCCAGACGTTATCTGGAGGGGCATAGAAGCAGGCTAGACAGGCCCATCGCTAAACGCCGCGCCAGCGGAAAAGACACGGTATGCCTGCAGAACCTCACCCACGTCGCCATCCATTTGTACATTACCCTGGTTGAGCCAGATCACACGCTGCGCTACCCGTTCTACCGTTCTTAGGTCATGGGTAACAAAGACGATCGTTTTGCCAAGTGACTGCATTTTGCGAATGTAAGCGTAACACTTTGCCTGAAATGCCTCATCACCAACAGCTAGCACTTCATCAACTAGCAGAATATCGGGGTTGGTATGTACGGCAATAGAGAACCCCAGTCGCAAACGCGCGCCTTCATTCCAGTTGCGCAGGTGGGTATCAACTTTACTGCCTAATTCCGCAAACTCAACAATACTGTCAAAACAGTTCCGCATCTCCCTTGCCGTGTTACCGAGTACTGCGCCGTAGAAGAGTATATTTTCCGCACCTGTAAGGTCAAGGTGAAAGCCTGCGCTCAGGTCCAGCAACGGAGCAACCCGTGCGGCAGTGCCATCGGCGGCAGACATCTGAATGGTGCCAGATGTTTTGCGATAAACCTTTGCCAGCAGACAGAGCAGTGTCGACTTTCCGCTTCCGTTTCTTCCAATTACCGCAACAGTTTGGCCGCGCGGTACCGTAAAACTAATGTTGCGAAGTGCCGTAAATTCCTGAAGCGGCGGCTGCCTTTTAAACAGGTTGAGCATTCGCGTTTTAAGGTGAGTGCGGTACCTAATCCTGAAATGTTTATGTAAGTCGTGAACTACAATGGCGTTATCTGTGCTTGTCATGGTCGCTCTACAAACTGCCACTTACGATAATTAAAATAGGCATAACCGCCCCATGCTATAAACAGGGTGATTAGGCAGGCCCCTCCAAAGGTTGTCCAATCAAATGGCAGAGCTGGCTTGCCTAAAAGCCGAGGGCTCTGGTTAAATGCAGACGGGCCAATGGGCTGTAGGATAAAATGGCGAAAGGCATTGATAAAAGCTGCAATGGGGTTGAGCATGTATAACGTGTAGATCCAGGGATGCTTTTGCACGAGCGACGACGTGTAATAGATCTGGTCAGATGGGTACAGTACCGGCATGATGAAAAACGCGAGATTGAAAACAGTCTGAAGTATGAACTTAACGTCTTCGTAAAACACGTTAAGCGCCGCTACAAACAGTGCACAACCAGTTACAAGCAGTGCCTCCATCACCACGACAAACGGAAAAAATACCAGGGTTGGTAGGATGGGTATACCGCCATGAAACAGCGGTGCTATCACCAAAAACGCGACGAAGTAGACAGCCCAGCCAAGAAGAAAGTGCACTCCGTTGCTAATCACATTGGCCAGAGGAATTGCCTCGCGCGGCAGGTAGATTTTGCGAATCATCGTATAGTTGATCACGACGGATTGGCTGGCATCCTGAATTCCGGTGCTGAAAAAAGTCCACGGAATAATGCCGCTCAGCAAATAGGCGCTAAAGTTCTTTGCGGCAACACCTAACAAATTCCTTAATAGAAAGGTAAACACCAGAACCTGCATAAGCGGCGGAATGATGGACCAAATAAAACCTAATGCCGAGTTTTTATAACGGACCTTTAGCTCACGCGCCACAAGCATCTTGAGCAGTTCCCGGAATTTCCAAAGCTCTTTAAGTTCACTTCGCATCGTAATCGGAGGATCGGTGTCGGTTAACGGCGTCAAAATATGCTACTCTTCTGTAGGATTTCCATCGGCTATATCGTCAATTGCTTCCGGGTTGACAGGCTGCAGCAAACTCAATACAGACTCACGCGGTATTAGCACTTTGCGTTTGCCAGCTACCCTAAACGCCTGAAGACAGCCCTGTCTGATGTAGGAACGAATACTCGACTCGCTCACCTGCAGATAATCGGCCGCTTGTTCAACCGTCAATAGATCACGGCCTGCCTGAACCATAGTACTACCTCCAGGTGAATTAGCAAAACTGGCAAAGGCTTTACATTTGCGAATTGGACTGTTGGAGTATACAGAAACAGAGCAACCGTTGTCAACCTGGCTCACGACACTGCTGCTAATTGTCCAAGCGGCAACGGCGGTCGCTATGCCTCGTACAGCCCCTGCAGCCGTGCATCTCGCACCGGGCTCCAGTGTCGCCATCATCTCGCAATTTGATAAACTTCCGCCGCGCGTCCAAAAAACAGTCACCCGGCAAATCGCGCTGTGGCAGCCTCATTCGTCGGTGGACAAAACTTCTGATAACGACAGTTGGTCTAACCTCAAACTGTTCGGCAAGGCGGCTCCATTAGCCCCTTCGCAGCCAACCAGGTACCAGTTACCCGCTGCAGCCTCCCAGCTCTTCATCGCATCACTTAAGCTGGCACTTCTACACAGGCTGCGTGTCGATACCATACCGGGAAGTGGGATTTCGGCAGCCACAATCACACGCGCTCACATAGCTGATATACTCAACGGCCACACTGCCACATCTGTGCTGGTGCCCGTAATGACCACTGTCGCCCTGAGCGAGAGAGCACAGTTGCGCGCAAACCTATGGGCAGTGGTCTCCATCTTCACACTGGGAAGCGGTGACGAAGGGACACGACTGCGCGAGCAAAAGGTCTACTGCTGTGGTACTTATGCTGCACCACGCGTGATGTTCGGTACGGCGTACCTCAAAACCCGTACTGCGGTGTTGGCACGTGCCTGTTGGCAGGCGGCACTCATGGCGGTTAGTTCACTCGAGCTGCGTCACCCATCACCGTTTGCAAAACCTGGTGTTACGATCGCAATTGCCCCTATTGCAGCACCGCCCACTGCGGATGTGCTGATATTTGCCAACACCGGCCGAAGGGTGGTTCCGGCAGGAGTGAAGGGGCTGCCTGTGGATGCGTCGCCCTATTTTGACTTCGATTTGCAGCCATTTCAAGAGACGAATGTCATTTCAACAGATAAATTTGCCCGGTACATGGCGTCTAAAAAGTTTCAGCTTTCGAGCTTGTGGAGTGGAATAACACCGGACTTGGACCGGGTTGCCCAAATTGGGCGGCTCCTGCATGTACGGCTGTTATTCCTCAGCCGTATTGTGGATTTAGAGTCATCCTCGGGTACGGATCGTCGCGGTCTGCCTGCGGATTCCGCTTATGCGCGGTCGGTGGGCTACCTCCTGGATGCAAGTACTGGGCAGGTGCTGTGGGCCGGGGCTGGAACCGCGGCGATGAGATCTGGCGTGAACCTCATAGGAGGGCACAGTAACCTGAACGTGATTATTGAGGACGCTGAGCGCTTCGCGCTATCTGCTCTCAATCGCAAGTTCCAGTCATACAAGCACCAGTTTGTTACTGGACACCCACTGCAGGATGTTTCACCAGCGATTGCCGT
>JAJZFK010000182.1 GCA_021805405.1 bacterium | reverse complement strand
TTGTCCTCTACAAAACAAGGCATCTTTGCCGCCTAAATCTGTTGTAGTCTACCCGAAAATGAACATGCCGTATTAATGGCAAGGTAGTAATACCGGAAGAGATTGCAGCATATGCAGTACGGCGAGTCGTTTCGCGAATACACCGCGAAGTTAAACGGGTATAATCCATGCTAGGTTTTCTGCGGTTAGCTAGGGAACGGGTCAATTACAGTTTAAATATCAGGAGGCTTCCTTTGTATTTCTCCAGAATCAAGCGCGCTGCAGCAATCGCCGCATTATTACTTGCTCTCATGCAGATGCCGGGGCGCTCAAACGCACAGGTTCTTAACCCTGCAGTGCAACAAATTGGATCACTCTTTAGCATTGGTGGCTATTTCTTTACTTCAAGCGCAGCACGCGCTGCATTTGGCAGTACAAAGTTCTATACTGAAGCGTCCTATTTCGGCAGACCTACCAATCTTGGCGCGCTAGAAGTTTCTGGCGGACTGCAGATTGTTGGGGCATCCGATCACTTTTTTCCATTTACGGGCGGCAGCCGATTAAGCCTTTATGGTCCATCGGTTAGATTTAGTACCTCGCACCTTCGCAACCGCCTTCGGTTATCCTTAACCACAGGCTACTACGTCTCCTCAATCAGTACTATTTCTGGTCACAACGTTACAACCTTAGCTCCGTCGTTTGAAATTGGCCTTTCTCAGCCACTTGCGAGATACGTCACGCTCATTGGAGGATACCGATTCGGCGCAAACATTGATCACATTGACACTAGCGGATTTTACGCTGGCCTTCGGCTGTTTTAGGACGTGGAAGCCGAGGGAGAATGGTTAAAGTGAAAATTGCTGACTTCCGCAGTGACACCGTCACTCGGCCCACGCCAGCCATGAGGCAGGCTATGGCATTCGCAGATGTTGGCGATGACGTGTACGAAGACGATCCAACGGTGAATGAGCTTCAGGCCGCAGCAGCTGCGATTACCGGTAAGGAGTCTGCGCTATTCACTGCGAGCGGAACCATGAGCAACGCAATCGCGCTAAAAGTACATGCCAACCCTGGGGATCAGGTCCTTATGGATGAAGATGCTCATTCCATGGTGTATGAGGTGGGCTTACCAGCAACAATTGCCCAGGTACTTACCCTCCAATTTCGCAGCAACCAGGGTGTGCCCGATGCGAAGGCGATATTGGAGTGGGTTCATCCTGAGTCACTCCACACGCCTCGAACGTCACTGCTAGTTCTGGAGAACACACATAATCGTGCAGGAGGCACCGTTATTCCCTACGAGGTGTGCAGGGACGTCTACAACATGGCACGTCATAATGGCGTGGCAGTGCATATTGATGGCGCCCGAATCTTCAATGCAGCTGTGGCAAGCGACTGTACCGTTGCTCAGTTCGCATCGTGTGCGGATACAATCACATTCTGCCTCTCTAAAGGACTTGGGTGTCCTGTTGGTTCAGTATTATGTGGACCGGCGGACTGGATTGCGCGTGCGCGCAGGGTTCGTAAGATGCTGGGCGGCGGATTGCGCCAGGCAGGTATACTTGCTGCTGCCGGTGTGTATGCGCTTCGCAATAACGTGGATAGGCTAAAGGATGACCATTGCCGGGCACTTCGACTCGCAGAAGCCTTTGGAACGTCGACAAAAATCCAGCCAGTCAGCGCAAAACCTGCCACAAATATGGTTTACTTTAAAACAACACTTCCGGCGGGGACTGTTTGTACACGCCTCGCTGAGCAATACAATGTGCTTTGTAACCCCACAGCGTTACATACATTTCGCATGGTAACGCACCTCGACATCGATGACGAATGTGTGGAGATGGCAGTCTCCGGCTTGAAGGCTATCTGCCAATAGTGGTAGCCGCGGGAACTAATCACAAGCGAATCCCTGTTTTACTTAATTGAAAGCCGGTACATGTCAGTTATTTTCTGGCACCCGAGCAGGAGACCACGAATACATGGCACGAGTTATCGGTAAAGCAAGGCAACAGCGAGGAAACACTGGAACCAATATATCGGAAGGGATAATTTTCCTTGTTCTTATCGGCGCAGTCATTGGTGGTTTGTACTACTATTTCTTCATTTTCAGGAAATCTGCAAATTATGCTCTAGGAGAATTTTTTGGCGATGTGGGAGCTGGTGATGCCAAGTCGCAGTACGCCATGCTAGACAATGCCGACAAGCAGTTCTGGCCAACTGAAAAGAAGTATTCGGATGACACAAGTATATCGCTCGCTCATGGCTATACCGAGCGCATAGAGAACGTTACAATGCAGCCGGCTATAATCAAGGGCCCGGGTCTTGATCTCATTCCAACAACGCTTTCTGTGCGCAGCAATATGCAGCATGAAGCGCTATACCAGTCCGGTAAAACCGATACTGCAAAGATTTCCTGTCTAATGCACCAGGCTCCCGATGGAACCTGGAAAATCGTTATAAGTCGATCTGACTTTCGACAGCTCCTTAAAATAACGCCTAATGCACCGAGCTCCAATTTTTAGAAGGTCCCTAATTTAACGAAAGGAGGTCGCGCAATTGGTAATTTGCCCAAACTGCCAACACCCTGTTGACGAAACTGCTACCGATACGTGTCCTATCTGTAAATCTTCAATCGCCGCTGGTATGTCGGTCAAACGCGTGCAGGAATCACCGGAGCGCGCCACTGTTGCCGCTGGTGCGAATTCTGCGCGAGCAACGTTGCCTACTTCGCTCAATGCACACGGTAATGTGCGCAACGCGAACCTAAGTGGCGATATTGACGATTTGCCAGCCGCCAAGAACTTACCACCTCCCTCGCTAGATACTCAAGGCTACGTGCGTAAGATGACCCTGAGCGGCGAATACATTGACGTTCCTAACCCTATGAGCAACCAGGCTGTACGACCAGGTACCATTCCACCACCTTCTGGAAGCATGCCTGCCAGACGCCCCGGCCCGCGACCTTTCGAAGGTGAGCAACCCAAACAGGCAAGCAAATCCAGTCGTTTTGTAGCTATCTTCCTGGTGGTGTTGTTGGTCTTCGGAAGTATAGGTGGTTACGCGTGGTGGACACATCGTACAAACCCGCAGGATCAGGCCCAAAAGTATTTGAATGCAGTAAAGGCTCAGGACTGGACTACAGTTTACAATCTTACGGACCTCTCGGCCCAGGATCTACAGAAGTATCCTGATGCCTCCAGTTTCTCTTCGGCGTTAAAGGGGCAACCACTCTTAGGTTTAATTCTCAAATCTCTTTCGAATGCACAACTAGAGGCCCAGCCTCCTTCTAGTAACGATGGTCATACGGCCGTGGTGCCAACGAAGATGTCGCTAACCTTTAATGGCAAAACGTTCGATCACACGGTTAACCTGAACATGATTAATCACGGCGGTTTCTGGAAAATCAAGCGCACTTCAGGGATGGGCATGTAGCCGCAATCTAAAGAGTTGGACCCTCCCCGATGAAATGCGCGGACTTTGGCCACAGCTATGCCGATAAAGGTACTCTGTGGCCTTTAAACATTACAGGTCGCTTATTTTACCTACCAGTTGTTTTAGGCATCCATTAGAACGAGCCAATTGGAATTGGGGCAATGTCGAGCGTGATATTGGCACCATTTACAGGTGATTGAACTCTGTGTGGAATGATGCCCCTGGACCAACAATTCAAGGGGGCCGGTAACCGAGGGTGTTTGTTCAACCGCGCGCATACAGGTTGTTGTTTGGATGTATTTTCGCTCGTTTCTAGCCCAGATTTTCTAGTGCAGAACCGCACTCCGTTCCTCATTACTGGCCAAATATATTGGGTATTTCCCCGTGCTTAAGCGTTGCGATCTCATTCAATGCTGGTTCCTGCCGAATTTCCACGTTCAACTGTTTAAACCTGGTGACGACCACAAAATGGGAAAGGGTGTGGTAACATTGTGCTAAATGTTATTCGTATTTAGTGCTTAATGAGCATATGCTTGTTCTGAATTTGGCGACTTTGCGGTGGAGGCCTATATGGTTAAACACAAATCAATATTGGTGCCTCTACTGGGAAGCAGGTTCTTCGTGTGGGCGCTGATGGTGCTATGCTGTACCATTTGTGCTCTTGCAACTTCCCCTGCAAATGCATGTGGTATGACCAACATGCCATGTTGCCGTAATGCCACTTCTTGCACGCGTTGCCCAGTGCCCAGTCCTGAAAAAAGTGCGAATTGTAATCGCAGTGGTGCCTGCAATGGCGACTGCTGTGTTACACCAATGGGTAAAGCGGCAGCTGTTGTAGTTTTGCCAGTCTTGCATCCCATGCAGGCTGCGCAGAGTGGAAGCTGGGCGAACATCGTATGTACGGCCGTTTCCAACGACCATTTACTTTCCCGTTTTAATTGCGACGTGCACAAACCTACCGTCTATCACGAAGCTTGTTCCTCACGCGCTCCTCCAAATCTCCAGTTTTAACCTACTCATCAATTCTAAATGCCCTCACGGTGCGTAATTTGCCCGTGCGCCTGTAACATAGCGCCTGCACTACTGCACGGTGAAACCTGTAACTACACCGCGATAATTATATCTGCGATGGAGCGTTCATACGCAACCAGCGAACAGGGCACAACAATTCTGGAGAAACAAACAACATGGGTAATAATAGCGGCCTTAGTCGCCGGTCTGTGTTAAGCTCGTTACTTGCCGGCGGCACCGCGACTGTGCTGGGAGTAGCCACCGCGGATAAATCGGCGAACGCACTTTCGAACTATACTTCTGAATCCAAGGTGCATGCCAATTGGAGCATACCGTTTGATCCTGCGGCAACTCGGCCACACTGGTATCCTCGAGACCTGCCAACACCGGGTGAGGTCATCCACGAATACAACATGGAGGTTCTGTTAACGCCCCATGAAATTCTGCCGTTAGTGCAGTTTCCTGCCTATGCATACAATGGAATTGTACCTGGCCCGGAGCTGAGAGTGACCGAAGGCGATTGGATAAAAGTCAATCTGCTTAACAAGACCCACGATTTTCACACAATACACTGGCATGGGTTAGAGGTCGAATGCGAAATGGATGGCGTTCCATTTGGTACGCAGTACCCAGTTGGTTATAATCAAACCTTCCAATACCTTTTTCGCGCTCAGCCAGCGGGAACACACTTTTATCACTGCCACCAGATGACGAATTTACACGTACAGGCCGGATTGTACGGCGTTATTATTGTTGAAAGCCCGGATGACCCTGTACGAAAGCAGTTTCCCTATACGCGAGATTACACACTGGTATTGAGCGAGGTGGACACGAATTTCGTTGAGGAGCAGATAAATAGCATGCAGCTGATGGGCGCGCAGATGGACTATATGAGCCGCTCCCCTACAATGATGGCAAAAATGAGCGGTGAGATGATGGGCTGGTTCGCCTCGAAGGACGCATTCATGGCCGCAATCAAATCTGGGTGGATACCGCCGTACGTCTCAAGTATGGCCGGCAAATTCAGGCAGATACAGCCAAACTTTTTTATGATAAACGGTAAAAGCTACCCAATGACGGAGCATATCTCTATTCGAAGTGGAGAGTTAATTCGGGTTAGGTTGGTTGGAGCCGGTATGATGCCACATTTCATGCACCTGCACGGGCATGACTTCTGGCACGTGTGTCAGGATGGTGCACCGCTCCAAAATCCGGTGCGCCTAAATACCGTTCCAGTCTTCCCTGGTACAACCAGTGATATCATTATAGAAGGAACCAACCCAGGTAACTGGCATTTTCATGACCACAGTGACCTCTGCCTCACTAATAACGGTGCTTCGCCAGGGGGCATGATGACTATGTTGATGTATGAAGACGCTGCAGCCGCCGGTTTCAAATTCAACGAAATTATAACGCTTAATTCGTGAAGGAGTACGCCTTGATGCGCAAATTACAAATTAAAGATACTAACATACTTTTAGCTGCCACGGCTCTTGCTGCAATCGCGAGCCTCCCTGCTGTCGCACAGGTGCAACGGACACCTATCCCCGAGCAGCCGTCGCTAGCGCCACAAATAGAAATTGATGGTAGTGGCATTGCAACCGGCGAGGGCAGGTTTCCTGCTAACCCGCTTCCGGGTGGCGGGAAGGTAAGTGCCGCCCGCATCAATTTTTCCGACTCATCGCTAGTTATTGGCGCCTCTCAAGAGCTGTACCGCAATGGGGGTATTGGCAGCCTTGTACTTGGGGTGACGACGTCAGATAACAGTCTGAATTCGTCCGGCACTGGTCTTTTTCTTCATCAAGCCTATCTCGACTATTCTACAAAGCCATTTGAGGCTGTACTAGGTCGAACGGATGTGCCGACTCAGATTGTCACCTTTCCAACGCTGCGTGGTGACGACCTCGTGGAATTCACAGGCGTTGTCAACCCGTTTTCAATAGGTGATAACGTGCAGGAATACAGGTACAGTAACCAGGTTGCTCTTACGTTCAACAAGGGCCTTCGATATTTCCTAAATGTACACGCTCAACACCTTATAGATTCTACGGGGAGTGGCGGCGATCAAACAGGAATCAACTCCTACGGCATTACCTTTACCTACCAGGGCGTACCGGTACTCGCCAATATGGAACGTGTACCAGAATGGGGTTTCGGTGTGGAGGAGCAGGAGATCGCGGGATCGAGCGGCGGGGCAGATACCGCGCTGTATGGAGGAGTCGTATATAACATTAAAACTGATCCGATAGACCGATTCGACGTGCGCTTTCAGGACACATATACTACAGGCAATACGTTGAAGGCATTTACCAGCGTTGCCGATTCGTACCGCGCTGCGGCAAACAGCGCAGCAATGTCGTTTCGATATTTGCACAGCCCGTTTGGCCGTCCTGCCTATCAGGTTGCCCTTACACTAGGGCTGCGGACTTATCAGAATGTGCCGAACAGTTCTACTTTTGCAATTGCCCTTACGGGAATTAAAAGGCTGGGCGAGGGGTTCGATCTTGTTGCGCAGTATACCTATCAACATCATGCGTCAACAAGCGCCGCTCTGTTTGGGGGGCAGGATAATAACGCAGTGCAAATAGGGTTTGCCTACACCTTTACAGACACATTCAACCGGCATATCGCACCTCGCCGGTCACTGTTAAGCCTGCAACACCAGTATATTCCGGAGTAACGTATGAAATTCATGAAACTAGTATTTGCCGCCATTGCGGCTGCTAACACAGTTGGAGCCTTTGGATCTCCGTCAGTAAAGTCACCGGGCGAATCCATGACTGGCCTTAGGGTCCTGCAACCCGTAAAATTAAAGGTTGTTTTGGCTCATGAAAACTGGAACAAGCTCACCGGGTTTGGGGAGAGTACTGCGGCTGTGAGAATGATGACCCTTATGATGGTGGCAGGATCTGGTATGGAAGGAATGGCGTCCATGAATATGGCGACGGATGCTACCATGACCGGGCATTCTACCGCCACGGCATCCCCCACAGACGAATGCAATGTGGTAGTAACCCCTGTAGAGGCCACTCCCGTTGTGGGTACCAACGATCTGAAGGTCCAGGTATTCGATGGTGCCGGTGCGCCCTTTCATGCGTTGAAATTGCGCGCCACGGTGGAAATGGCCACTATGAATATGGGTGTAACAC
>JAJZFK010000345.1:5689-7630 GCA_021805405.1 bacterium | reverse complement strand
ACCGCACCTGTGCTTGCGTTCACTTGCTGGCTAACGTTGCCCTGCGCATCTGGCGTGTAGAGCAGCGTACGGCCACCAGTGGTGCGCGCCAGCGGTCCGTGGTGGTGCACACCCGCACATTATTAGAACTATTAAGCGCCTACGGGGCGCACCAAAGTACGAAGGTTACCCCCTAGGATATTAGTTTATATTAGCGCCCGAATGACAAAATCCAGCGACGGTCAATACTGCTTCGGGTCAAACATTGTGAGCAGTCATTGAGGATTTTTCGAAAAATTCGTTAGGGCATCCGCCAGCGTCCGTTCACGGTCGGAACACCTATTAACTATGGTCGATACCACTTGCTGCCAATATTGGCTCCGGATCATTACGCGATGTTCCCGAGGCGTTAGAATGGTTTCTCTCAAACAAGACAATATCAACCTGTTTGAGTACCATAACAACCATGGTGATAACCTGTATTGGGAGCGCAACAATGAATTCAACACTAGTGCGTATCGAAATGAATCATAGTTCGATGACCCTGTGGTCTTATTCCTCATCACTGTGCTAGCTACAGTCATGGTGCAAATCAATCCCAGTATAAAGCCGGTTAGGATTGCGTATATGATCACTTTCATCGGATTTATTAAGTATATGACCAGCCAGATCAACTGTATGCATGTAAACCTCACGTATAATTGCGATAAATATGCAGTACGCCACGGAGACATTGGAAACAACGCTTCCTCGCCATCAAATGCTGCAGCATGGTAGGTTCGCCACGTGTAAACGCATGCGGCCGGAACTCTGTGTACAACATGCCGTTGTACGACGCGGTAATCCAGAATTTGCTCGTCCGCTGTTAGGATGCAATCGGTCTCCCATATGATGAACCGGGTGGCTGCGTTCTGTATGACAAAGTGGCTACTTAGCGGACTACTTCCACCGTGAACAACGTCCACAGTTAGTATATTGTCCAAATCTATCGATTTAGGCCGGAAACCACCTTCCCAAAACCGCCAACTTGACGGATCCGTATATTTCTTGAAGCCATTAAACCGTTCCAGTGAACCGTAGCTCACTGGAAGCCACGCCATACAGTAAACAAATCCTACAATGATCATTCCCCAGCCTGGAGTGATGATAAACATATAATCTATGCTTGAAGGTGCGAAGATGTCAACTCCGAACACTACCTTACCTATAAGCATCAACAGGGGTGAAGCGTAGGTATAAACAGCCAGACAAACGATTCCGACGTAATACACGGTTGCGCCGAAAATCCAGAATAGGTTCAGTAGTATTCGGGTAATACGTTTACTCACCTGCATCGCCTGGTTCCTTCCAACGGGTTAATAGGCATTAGGATCCTTGGGCAAAGTTTGCTGACAACCTATCCCGAGCAGACTTCCCATAGCACTGCCAATCACATAAGCAACATTGTTTGGCATGATCTTGATAAACCTGGCAAATGCACCCATGTATCCACCCGTTAAACAGCTCGCTGCCATGCTAAACGCACCACATAATGCGTCTTGAATTAGGTCCTTCTTGGCGCATGGTAACATGCGATCGCACATTTCATCAACAAAGCTGGTTAAACCGCTACATATTGACGCCGCTAAACAATTTGATACGAAAACACCCAAACCTGCTGTGGCGTCTATTACAACTTCCGCTAGCATCACCTGGCATACGGCACCGCCCACGCAGTCCACAACAAAATGACAGATGCTGCCTGCCACACAACCACCGCTCTCAAGGCTATGAACAAGGTTGTACAGTGCACCTAAACATGCTACCGCAGTTGCCGCAACATCACCATCGTGAAAATCACGGCTTCCACCGCCTATCCACGGCACACTAATCAGCCCGCTGGCGTCGCTCATGCCTACCGGCCCGTTGCCGCAGTACTCGTACACGTTCACGCCACCGGCAACCGATATGGGGTCGCGGTTC
>JAJZFK010000345.1:0-5679 GCA_021805405.1 bacterium | reverse complement strand
GCAGGCCGCACAGCTGCAGCCCCGTCTCCCAGTCAGTATAGTACCCGTGTAGCCCGCCATAGCCTGCATACGGGTCGCTCGCTGCTGTTGGGTCGCTTGTCGCCACGGTGCGGCCGCCCCACGCGTCGTAAGCGTAACTGGCCACCACCGCACCTGTGCTCGCGTTCACCTGCTGGCTAACGTTGCCCTGCGCATCTGGCGGGTTTCGTCTACGTCGAATTACCGTGGTCGTCCACACTGTGTAGCAGGTCGCTGCCCTGAGCAGGTGACGGAATATGCAGAAGTTCGCTGTTTTCTCCTGCTATGCGAGATTTTACCTGTTCAATTGCCTGTTTGGCCACAGACCGTAGCGCCGGATATCGTTTATCACGAGCTAAGATGCGGAGAACACGTAAGGAACTGGCATCGCCACAGCAACCAAGGTATCGCACGAATTGCGCCTGGACACCCACGTAGTCGTCATCCGCCATTGTCTTGCGTTGTTTTGGTAGCCCACTTTCCTTCGTCCTAAGAATCCACAAATCCGACGACATTGACTGTATTTGTTTTGCATAACCAATAGTCCCTGTTATACATGTACCCTGCAAAAGTAGATCGCCTAATGCGCATAAAATATCCTTATCCGGTTCAAACGCACCAAGGTAATCATGACCATAACGTGAAATCTTACGGTCTGTAAGTGGGAAACCTGATTTTTGTTCGAATCTGGAGATTGCTATGCAATGCAAAGCATAGTTCAAAAACGTCGCGACCACCAATCTACCATCGTCACCAGGGATTGTTCTAACGTCCATACCCAACAAGGCTTGCCGGTGGTTGTTGATTACCTGTTGGAAGGCTGTCAGCTCAACCTCGTAGGCACCGCAGCAAGTTGTTTCCTTACGGCCCCAACTCACAACCGACATCAGGATGGTCAGCCAGCTAATTATAAGTATGCAGCAGAGCAGGCCTGCCACGTTCGTTGACATTCTTGACGCAATTGATCCACCAAGGTAATACAATGCCCCAGTTAGCACGATCGTGAACACCATTCGGAGGAGTTGACGCCGCCTAAGAGACCTTAAATCGGCATTATGACAGTGTACTGCTGCCAACTCTTTGCATAACGTCACCACCTCCGAACTTTGTCGGTCTCCATCACCCTTACAAGCGCGATTGATCGGTTTCCGCCCGGTGGGCTGTTTGCTAGCGCTTATAACACCCATGTACCATGGCCCCCGTGAAGGTAATTACATAGGAATGATCCCAAGCCGGAAGCCACGACCCCTGCAAGTGGACCTGCGGCTCCACCAGCGCATCCGGATATTGCCGAAAACAGCATGTTACATAACATCTTGGGCACGTTTTCATGCCCGGGACAATCCGTGAACAGCGTGCAAAGATCCGTTAGAATGTTTGCCGATACCGAGCATATGGCACCAACTAAGCAGCCAGTCCACACCCCGCTCAGGTCAGCAAGGTTGCCCAGTGCCTTGCACATCGCTCCCGCACCACAGTTCATTATTATGCTGCAGATAGCAGCCAACAGCGCATTCCAGTCGAAGCCATTATGAAACCCTTCACTGGACCCGATTAGAGAGAGAAATGCCTTGATGCCACAACTCACACCAACGCCAGTACCTGGGGGTTTGGGAGCCATCCCGCTGGCGTCGCTCATGCCTACCGGCCCGTTGCCGCAGTACTCGTACACGTTCACGCCACCGGCAACCGATATGGGGTCGCGGTTTAGCCACCGGCCCGCTGCGCTGTCGTAGTACCGCAGGCCGCACAGCTGCAGCCCCGTTTACCACTCGGTATAGTACCCGTGTAGCCCGCCATAGCCTGCATACGGGTCGCTCGCTGCTGTTGGGTCGCTAGTCGCCACGGTGCGGCCGCCCCACGCGTCATAAGCGTAACTGGCCACCACCGCACCTGTGCTTGCGTTCACCTGCTGGCTAACGTTGCCCTGCGCATCTGGCGTGTAGAGCAGCGTACGGCCACCAGTGGTGCGCGCCAGCGGCCCGCCTGGCCCAAAGGTGGTAACGGCGGTAATGGCGCCGCTGGTGTTCAGTTCTGCCACGGGCACGGTACCATCGTACAGGTAGTACGTGCGTCCAGCGGCAGACTGCTTCCAGCCGCGCATTCCATCACCACGATAACCCGCAGTCAGCACGTTACCAAAGGAAGTCATACGGTTTTCGGCGTCCCAGGTTAAACCACTCCCGTGGTACGTGGTAGGGTTACCGTTGGCGTCAAACCCATTGGAAGTGTTCTGGTTATCACTGTTATATGTTTGCGCTCCACCCTTAAAGCTGGTAATGTTGCCGGCACCATCATAGGAATTGGTATATTGGTAACCACCCACCCGCGTAGATTGCTCTGCTGTAAGTTCCGTCTTGTAATCATAGGCAAAACTGGTAGTGCCGCTAAAGTTTGGTACAAGTGGTACAGTGGCAGCTATGGTGCCCAGGTTGCCAACATTGTCCCAGCCCATACGGTAGTCGGAAAGCACGGTTTGCGCCTGGTTGGTAAGTTTATTTGTGAGTTCAGTAATGAAACCACGCGCATTACGTACATAGTTCTGCGCTACCAGTCCGTTATCCTGCTGGTTAACCAGCCAGTCGTTGTTAAGGTATGCCCATGACCAGGTTTGCCCGGTGGAATTTGTGAGACCCGTTAACCGGCCGCCCGCGTCGTAACTGTAGCTAAAAGTACCACCACCAGGTATTCCAAGTGACGCGCGGCTTCCATCGGGGTTATAGTTCCAAGATACCGTCTCTTGAGGAAGGTTCGTATAGGTAGTATCGTCCTGCACTTTGTTGTCCAGGTCATCGTAGGTTACGGTCTGGCTGCCCGTGCCATCCGTGATTCCCGTCACACGCCCATACCCGTCATGAACGATATGCACATTTATTGCCGTGGTCGCCGGGTACTGCACGTCGGTTAACCTGCTCTCAGGGTCGTTGTACACGTAATTGGTAACTACACCTCTGCCGTCTACCCGCTGCAACAGGTTACCGTTATTATCGTAGGACTTGAACGTTACAGTATCACCGCCCGGATAGGTGATAGAAGCGGGATAACCCTGGCTGTTGTAGGTGTAATGGGTCGTATCGCCGTCGCCATCCGTCACCGTTGCAACACGGTACATGGCATCATACGTCTCACTAACTGGTTGGGTACTTCCCGTTCGCGTAAGCGACTCCCCTTCGGGTCCATAGGTGAATAACTGCTGCCACACAGCAGTACCTGCCTCGTTGTACTGCGTCTCCGCAGTCTTAACCGCACCGGGAAACAGGTAGGTGTTCACCAGGGACGCTCGACCGGTACCGGTCATTGCTGCCGCGGGAAAGGTGATGGTGGCCAGCTGGTTAGCGATATTGTATGCCATATCGGTTTCGTTGCCAATGGCATCTATTTCCGCAATTTTATTGGATTGTGCATCGTAACGAAAATGGGATATATGTCCCAGATTGTCGGTAACTGCAATGGGCTCGTGCAGCGCCTCAGCCTGTGTATAATTGTACGCAGGATCGGAAGTATAGCTAAACTGCTTGGTTTCAGTTTGTGTAGCGTTGTTGCCGGGACTAATCTCGGTCACGAGATTACCAAGTGCATCATACGCAAAATGGTATGCTACGGTCTGCCCGCTGCCCGCAGTACCCGGCATCGCCTCATACAGGCCCGTAAGCAGGCCGCTAGGCTCGGCGTAGGTAAGTGTAATGGGCGTTTTGCCACCAACTGCCACCGAAGTAAGCTCGCCTAAGGCGAAATTGCTGTAGTTGTAGCTATACGTAGAAACCGTACCGTACGGATTGGTGCTACTTGTACAATTGCCAAATGCATCCCAGGTGTTCGTAGTTACACCTTTGGCACCGTTAACTGCCAGGCCGTTGCCATCGGTTGTTTGCGAAGGACGTAATGGGTCGTTAGGATCACCATATGTGGACTTCCACACCACGTTACCGTTACCATCCGTTTCGCTCGTCTGGCTCATATTGTTGTCGAACCCTACCGCGTAAGTGTAAACCACCGTACCCTGAGGATTCGTGACTGTCACACGGCTGTCGCTGCCGTCAATTGCGCTAAAAGTCTTTGTGTTGCCATTGGCGTCCACTATACTTATTACAGACCCGTTCGAAGCATAGTTAATCGTCGCCGTCGCTGTACCGGTTCCCTTAGGAGACGGCACGGTAATAGTATGGAGATAAGCAACAAACTCGCCGCTTTCACCGTTACCAAACAGGCTGTAATTGTACACCTCGCGATCCGGAGGCGAATTTGTGCCGACGGTTACGACCTGCGAGACATGGTCTAGGTCCCGACACTCCTGCGGCCATGGTTGCGGTACGCCACTATAGGCCACGGTGCTTTCGTGATAATAGACCGCTCTGCCATAGCGGTCGCTGACAGACACAACGTTCCCAGTTCCGTCGGTCGCCCGCGCAATAGTAAGTAGCGGCTGGTTGTTGCTGTCTGTAATACTCGTTAGCAACGAGAACCCGCTCGAACCGACATCACCATATTGAAAGGTTATAAAATTGCCTTCGGCGTCGACCTGTTGTGCCGGCCCATAACACACCGAACCGCTAGCGCTCTCAGCGATTGGTCCGGTAGTAATCCACTTTGACCGGGCGGCATCTGTAACTACGTAGTGCCCAAATGGCGAATTGGCATCATAAACCCACTGCACAATGTAGGGAAAGCCGTTTTCGACCACCGCGTTCACTACAGGGTTTGTCGCCGTAGGAATCGTAGAGGTCGTAAACCGCACGCGACTACCATTAGGGAAATAGAGGTATTTTTGACCTGTATTTGGGCGCAGGTGACTGGCAATTACCGTGAAGCTGACAGAGCCAGTAAGTTGGCCGTTGTTTATGCGCGCCTCATATCCACTACCAAGCGCTGCGTCGCCAGGCACTGTAATTTGCAAAGCATTTGCACTTCCAGCCATGGTCGCACTGATAAACCAACCGTTGTTGGCGACAGAGGAACCAACAACTTTGCCGTTGTCAACAATGTCCCAATTAGCGCCCACAGGCACGTCATTTCCGTTTAGGGGCAGGGTAACACGCGATGCATCGCCCGCACAATAGGGAGCGACAATGTCGAAGTAACCTGACTCTGGCGAACCACCGCCCCCAATGCTAATAAATGCACTGCCCGGCGCCGGTCCCGTACCGCCCGTAGAGCGAAGTTCATAGTTATTGGCGACCTGGGCACTGGATGGAATTTGCACTGTCGCCTGCCCGGCACTTACAGATACTTGCCAACCTGACGGAGCTGCGGATGATGCGACTGTATTGCCATTTAACACGATCGACCAGGACAGCCCGGAGGTCGGGGCATCGGTGCCGGGCATACTAAAAGATTCCGTCTCGTTCTGATTAAGTAGTACGGTGCCCACCGCAGTTGGGTCAAATACCCCGCGGTTGTATTCTTGCGACCACCCCTGCCCAAAGTCGTCATATTGGTACGCAGGATCGTAACCTCTCAAACTGTCGTAAATACGCGTCCACTCCACATCCGGGCCGATTGGGTTGTATACCTTCAAATCCTGCTCCGGGCCATATTCCTCTTCGCCGGTCGCTAAATTCACAGGATCGTAATACGCCGGTCCAGCAGAATACGCTTGCGCACGGCCATTAGCACCAACCGGACCATTGGGCTGCATGGGGCCCGACCCATTTCCCTTACACC
>JAJZFK010000072.1 GCA_021805405.1 bacterium | reverse complement strand
CTGCTACAAACTGGTATTCGTGCGGGCGACCCCGATTTTTAACCTGAATTTTGTACCCATTTAACCCGATAAAAATACCAGAATATTCGCTTTGCATCCGCCACTCCAGGCCAGGAAACGCCCATGTCAGCATATCCCGTAGCTCTACCGAACGATCATTCACGATACCGACCCATTAATTTGGACAGGGATCCTTCTGGCGCAACGATTGAAATTCCAACTAATTTTAACGGCAAAAACTACTCTAGCCTGGACCCAGAAATTCTTCGCGCACAACTTTGCATCCCAGCGGGAGGGCGCGTCCTCGATCTACATGGCGAAGCAACTCCACTTCCCTTTGCGCAAAACCATCATGAATTTGGTATGCGGTCAACTAGTCGGCCAGAAGATATTTTAACGAAGTACAAAGACAGTGAATTTGATGTTGCCATTGTGCGCGGAGTACTGGAAACTTGCAGTGATCCCACCGCGCTGTGCCATGAATTATCGCGTGTGGCCGTTCGTGGCCTTGTCGAGTGTGAAAGTGAAATGTCTGCATTACTAGGAGCCTCCCCAGAACAGAGGTGGATCGTTACCAGACCACAAACCACGCCCGATGACACCGCAACGCTTCTGTTCACACCACGGCCGTTCGTGCGCGTTCCCCTAAAACATGCGCTCGTCGGGGCTTATTACAGTGATCCTGAATTTCGTAGGCGATGGGACGTGGATTACAGAAACGTCTCACGCATACAGATAGAATGGAACGGTAATATCTCTGCCAGGATGACTCCGGGGAACGAGGTCTACAGCCCAGCCAATTCGGCACAATTTGCAGAGGCGTGCCTGGACTATGCTATTTGCGCTCTGCGAATTGGGGGAGTTCCGGGGGAAGTCATCCATAAATACAGCACGCTTGCGCTAGAAGCCAATTCGCGAAGCGCAACCGCCCATAACACCCACGGATGCGCGCTTTGGCTTCTTAACAGATTTGCCGAGGCCCGAGCTCATTTCAAAACTGCTAGCCAACTAGAGCCCTCAAAAATCGATTTCGCGCGAAACGCCGCTCTTCCACAACAACACGGAGTTTGGCCCTCGCTGGTGCTGATGCCTCCAACGCCAGATGAACAATACGATATTGCATCCAACTTCGGCGGAAAGGTGTTTTACGCATTTGTTGGGTATGACCGCAGGCTCGCCCAGGACCTGGAAATTCACTTGAAGGACCGAGTTGTCGACATCGGTGGTGGGCAGCGACCACTTGAACGAGCAGACGTGAGCGTGGACTTTGACATTCTAGATGGCGTACACCGCCAGGGCAACACAATCCGACGAGATCGTCCGCTCATCTGTGCTGATGCGCAGCAGCTTCCGTTCAGGAACCATGCCTTCGACGTAGCATGCTGTCGCATGGTGCTTGAGCACGTGGAACATCCAGAACGTGCGTGTGCTGAATTGCAGCGAATTGCGCGAAAAGGCTTTCTGGAAACGCCAAACCTGCTTTGGGAGACGGTTTACGGACACCCTACTCACAGGTGGCTGGTGACATGGCAAGATGAGAGTCGGACACTCGTCTTTAAACGGCGCACGTTTGTCGTGTCTCCGTTCAGAAGTGCCATTGTGTACCTGCTCTACCGTTATGAATTTATCCGCAGGGCCTTTGAGGTAACTTTCCGTAACCTCACTACCACACAGGTAGCATGGAGTGAGGATTTACCTTTTTCTGTGAGGGTTGATGACGATCCCACATGTGATTATGACTACCTTGCTAGCGAACGTGACGCCGTAACTGGCGGTCTTGAATACGCCACAGATATGCTTAGATACGGACTTCCAACCGTAGCAGCGGCCGAGCTAATGGCTGCCGAGCGTTGCGCTCATACCGATGAGGAGGTAGAGGCAGTTCTGTTACTCAAGCAGCAGATCGTTGTTGCAGCTAGAGCGGCCGGTATGCCAGATCCCTTTCCTGCACCGACAACACCTGCCGAAATAAAGGAGACCAATGCAGGATGTATTGGCCCCACTCCTGTTGTATGGCAGGCACCGCTGTACGATCCCAGCGGATATGCAGACGAGGCCCGGAATTTCCTCTACGCTCTTCACGAGATGGGCCAGCGGCCTAATGTGCGGGAGCTTCGATGGAGCACAGAAAGCGCGGGTCTCACGCTTCAGCGACGAGATCTACTAAGAAGCCTGCAGCAACAACCTGTTCGACCAGGATATGTTCACATTTGCCACATGCTTGGCCGACTGTTTCAACCCGATTCCAACGCACGCATAAACGTTGGACGCACCATGTTTGAAACAGATAGGCTTCCTGCAGGCTGGGCCGAAAGCTGTAACAAGATGGATGCCGTTTGGGTACCCTCGCAGTTCAACTACGACACGTTCACCGCAGCAGGTGTATCGCCGAATAAACTGAGAGTGGTGCCCGGCACAATAGACCTCAACATGTTCAGTCCCTGCGGCGACAAGATGCAGATAGTGGGCGCGCGTGGATTTAACTTTCTTGCCGTTTTTGATTGGAGCCTGCGCAAAGGATGGGACATCCTGCTGCAGGCCTATCTGGAATCTTTTACCGCAAGCGACGATGTGGCGCTAGTACTACAGGTTCATTCGTCCTCGGGTAAAACCGGGACCGATTTACTAAATGAGGCGGCAGCATTTATCACCAACACTCTTCAACGGGACACTGCTAACATTCCAGACATTGTCTTGCAGGATGCGAGCGTTCCCGATGCATTTATGCCAGCCCTGTACCGAACCGCCGACTGCTATGTGCTGCCTACACATGGCGAAGGCTGGGGGCGTCCGTTCTTCGAGGCGATGGCATGTGGTACGCCCGTTATCGCTACCAACTGGAGTGGTGTAACCGCGTTCATTACCGACGAAACCTCGTTTCCCCTTGATTATGAGATTGTTCCGGTTGGCGAGCAAGCCGCTCGCGAAACACCTACCTTTGCCGGACACAAATGGGCACAGCCATCTGTTTCACATCTGAAGTTGCTTATGCAGCAGTCCTTTTATGACAGAGAGGCGGCAAAGTTGAAAGGATTGGCTGGGCGCACCCACCTAGAGGAGCACTTTAGTCCTCAACAAATTGCAGAATTGATCACTACGGAGATCGCAAGACTGGTGTAGGAGATCTACAATGCGAATTCTACTTGGGTTTGCAAACCATATCCCGCAGATACTTCAGGATCGACGGCTGAGCGGGTATGAGCATGAATTTATATTCTTCGATCACAAAACTGGCCATTTTAAATGGACACCGGATATGACATGGCAGCAGGTTGAAGCCGCATGTCCAGGTGGCCCACCGGATATCTACATCCACTGGTCGGTAGAGTACAATCCCCTTCCGCTGGGTATAGAACGAGCGTCATGCTTTACCGTTGGTGTATTTGGCGACTGGAATTTGGGCGGCCGCGCAATTAATGCTGTAGAGGGTATGTGTGACCTATGGGCGTGCGACCATCCTGGTACTGAGGTTTTAAAGCGATGCGGGCTGGCTCCTGTGGTTTCAGCCCTACTTTGGGCTCAGCACCCTAATGCACACCGCATGACAACGCCTCCCGGTTCGTTGGAGCGGGATATCGATATCCTGTTGATTGGTAACCTAAACCACGATGTGCAATACAAACGTGCGCCTCTTTTACGCCGCATAAGCTCCCTTTCATCTCGATATAACGTCGTTATCGCCACTGGCGTTCATGGTGATGACTACACCTCGCTTATGAACCGCGCGAAAATTGTGTTTAATCACAGCATTCGTAGTGAGGCAAATATGCGCGCGTTTGAGGGACCTGCGTGCGGAGCACTTACGTTCAACGAGGTAGGAAATCGTGAGCTAGGCACGGTTTTTGTAAACGGCAAAACACACGTGGAATACGACTACCAAAACCTCGAGGAGCGTCTGGAATATTACCTGGACGTAAACCATGCAGATGAACGCACCGCCATAGCGGAAGCTGGTAACCGTCTCGTCGCAAACCACTCCTACGCGGACCATCTTCGTAGACTATTAGACAAAGTTCTTCCAGAATATTCATCATGGGTTAAGAACGAGACCGCTTCGAATCGAAGGCAAACGGGTGGTACAGCCGAAAAAACGCTGAATACAGCAAGGCAGTGGCTCACCTGCCTTACACCAGCCTGTATCCCATTAGCGCATGGAATATGTGAACAGTACAGTGGGAAGGAAGCGGCATTACTGGACTGCCGCGTACTCTCGGAGTGGTCACGGATGGCATTGGCACCTGCGGATCGAGCACGACTATCTGCAGCCGCGTTGCAACGTGCTAGCAACATGGTAGCGGAGAATCCCAATGCTGCCGACTGTTGGGCAGTATTCGCCGCCGTAGCCCTTGCAATTACCGATATTAATGCAATTGAGCAGTCTAGCCTAGGTTTATGCGAAGCAGTTTGGTCCTCTTCTGATATCCCCTACCCGCCGCTCAATCCTCGAACAATGGACGAATTTGACGTGGCGGAAGAGGAATGTTGGTTAGATTATTCCAATCACCCAGAACAACTGGCCGCAGCACTAAAATGTTTACTGCTGGCTCGATTAAATGCTGTTTACGCAGAACGGCATCTGGCAGCGGGTAGGTTGAATGATGCCCTTAGCGCAGTTGAGACTGCAATTCGGCAGTTCCCAGCGAGCGTTAGTATAGGGCACCTTGCGGGCAGATGTTTTCGCGCCCTTGGCCGTGTTAACGACGCAATGGTCCATTTTCTCACAGCTCTAGATAGAAACCCGTTCCACTGGCAGTGCCGCGCTGATGCGGTTACACTCGCCCTGGAAACTACAGATATTACAACAGCCCGGAATCTTCTAAGAGATTGGGAAAGCATCATTAACGCGATACCTGTCTACCAACATACCAGAGACGTTCTAAGCCATATGATCAATGACCTGGCCGCCGTAGAGGCACAAGCAGAACAGAGCAATGTTCCAAAGCACCTTATGATTATTAGCTTCGACTCACCGCTTCACTGGCAGCAGCCCATTACGAGTTACATTCAGGATAGAGACAAATGCGGCACGGCTCTGCTTCTCCTGCGCGCAGAGCCGCACTCGGGTGTAACCGAAAGTGCAATACGATCGGCCATTGCAAACGTGGTTAAGGCAACTGCGCCTACAGATTGTGTGCCACCCATCGTTGTTATCACGCAGGCTATTCCTCCGGCCGATAGGTGGAAGCTGTTTCGAGGTTGCAGCCTCGTTATCGATACACCTGCGCTATCGGCTCTGGACCGCTTGCTTGCAAAATGCCAGGATATTTCGCTGTCTCCCATTACAACAATCAACCAATACGTGGCCGCGTAACAGAACAAGGAGGGTTAATTATGCCGCTGCAGCTAGCAACCAAAAAAAGATCGGTAACGTGGAGTGGAGCGTTTTGCTCAAATCACAGCCTTGCGCTTGTTAACAGGGAACTCGCGTACTCTCTACTGGATAACAAGGAATTTATGAAGCAGTTCACACTGCACGTTAACCAGACAGAGCCCCCGCAGTTCGCGTGGAACAGCAACGCCTGTGTAGCCCGCCTAGCTGAACATATCGGGGGCAGTGTTACCCCAGAGATCACCATCAGGCATGCCTGGCCGCCAGTATTTCAGAGACCTGTAACCGGTAGCCTCGTAATGATACAGCCCTGGGAATTTGGGGAACTACCGAAGAGTTGGGTTGAACCGGTCAATCAGAATTGTGCCGAAGTATGGGTACCCTCTACTTTTGTAAGGGAAACGTACCTTAGGGCGGGCGTACCTGCCGATCAGGTTTACGTGGTCCCCAACGGCATCAATCCAGAGATCTTCTCCCCGGATGCTGCGGCGATCGACATACGCGCAGACGAACGATTCCAGGAAATTAAACCCGGGGCAACAGTATTTTTGTTCGTCGGTGGCACAATCTCGCGTAAGGGTGCAGATGTACTGCTTAAGGCGTGGCAGCAGGCGTTTACGGCGGACGATAATGTCTCACTCGTTGTAAAGGATTTCGGATCTGGTAGCTTTTACGCTGGCCAGGGCCTCGGCGCCCAGATAAAGGCGTTGAGCAGCGCACGATCTACGGCACCCATCGTGTATATTGACACCGACCTCACGGCGGCAGAAATGACGGGGCTCTACCGCGCTAGCTCGTGCCTGGTTCATCCCTATCGCGGTGAGGGATACGGTCTGCCAATTGCAGAAGCTATGGCATGCGGACGACCCACGATCGTCACGAATTATGGTGCTGCGCTGGATTTTGTGAACCACACTACTTCGTATCTTATTCCTGCCAGCGTAGTACGACTTGCACAGTCACGAATCGGTGACCTCGAAACGGTAGCCCCTCCATTCTGGGCGGAGCCCGACGTGGATGCACTCACAGATTTGCTACGGCACGTTCACAATAACCGTGACGAGGCACGCGATAAAGGCCTAAACGCCGCAGCTCACATGGCGGCGCACCATACGTGGCGACACGCAGCGGATATTGTTACGAAACGCCTGGAATCGCTTCGAGCGCCATTATCTGCCGCCGCGGTATCGCTTCAAAATTTCGCTCTACCGTTCGGACTACAGGGTCTCTCATTAACCGAATCGTTTTCCGAACTGCCCTCCTTCGATATACGAAAACGTGAATGTATACAAGCTGCCCGTGGTCGTGTTTCCCAGGAGATAGAAGATCAGCTTTACCAGCTCCACGCTGAGGAACCTGCCGATAGCGATATCAGCAGCGCACTTGGTGTGGTACTTTTCAAGCGTCACAAACCTGACCTCGCAGTGGATGCGCTTCGGGAGGGGTTAGTCGCGACACCAGGTTCCCGCGATCTTCATCACAATCTTGCATTTGTCCTGCTCGAGATAGGACGTTCGCAGGAGGCGCTAGAGCACGGGCTTAATGCCCTTGCAGTAACACCGGGTGACACAGATGTGCGTCGAATGGTGGAACGCGCTATGCAGGCGATACTGCAGGAGGCGCGCGGCATGTTGAAGTCAGTCACCCATAAGCGACGAGCAAGCATAAGGACCAGCCCAGTGTACACGGCACTCATGTCGCTCTATCGCCGTGCCGATGCTGCCATAAAAGCGGATGGTGAGGTCTCAAGAATTCGCATCTCGCTTTGCATGATTGCGAAAAATGAGGAGCGCTTCCTGCGCAACTGCCTTGAGAGCGTGCAAGGTGGTATTGATGAAATCGTCGTGGTGGATACGGGTTCGACTGATGGCACGATAGCTATAGCGCGAGAATTTGGTGCCAAAGTCGTAACCGTACCATGGACTGATGACTTTGCAGCGGCGCGGAATGCGTCGTTGGCTCATGCTACGGGTAACTGGGCACTCTGGCTAGATGCGGATGAGGAACTCAGCCCCGGTTCCGCATCAGAACTGCGCCGCATTATTGAGGAGACCCCGCAAAACATTGGCGCCTACATGGTGCGAATCTGCAACTGGCTGTCCCACCCCTATCGTCATGAGGGCGGTGAAAGGGCATTTCACCACGCATGCAGATTGTTTAGAAACCTGCCAGGTGTCGAATTCCGCGGCAGAGTACACGAGCAGAACTTGCAGTCAATACATAACCTGGGCTTTGGCTGCGTCCATGAGGCGACACTGCAAATTGATCACTTTGGATATGCCGCAGAAGTGATGTCTCTGCGCAACAAGCACGAGCGCTTCATCACC
>JAJZFK010000017.1 GCA_021805405.1 bacterium | reverse complement strand
ATGGACGAAATCGATATGCTCGCCTAACTCCGGCAGAAACAGCAAGACAAACTCGCGAAAAAACACCGTTATTAGCTGCTTGTAGCGTTCATCATGCCTCTTCATAGCGCTATTGTACCCACTTCCGCTTTGCTATTCACACCTCGCAACCGGCCACTGCGCTACGCAACGGCAGCAGGTAGTCAGCGCGAACAGAGCTAGAGCGCGTGGTCATCGCCATTCACATCCAGGTGGCCGAAGCACTTGTCGCCATTGAGGAATTCAATGCGCCCTGCTCGGTAACGTACGCGAATTTGGCCCGTGCCGTCAAGCTCAACGCATGCGCCTTCATTTAGGCGAATAGGATTGTCGTGAACGTGCAAACCCACGGCGTATTTACCGGCAGCATCCAGGCCAACTTCACCAGACCCATTTAGCGCGATCGCGGTTTCGTAGTGATTGCCACCGTCCTGTATCTGAATGCCATAACGCGAGGGGTGCGGACCCTTTGCCTGTATATTGACACCAACCACCGTGGTCTTTTCAGCACCAGAGTACTCGTTGGTGGTCTCAACGTTAATGCCTAGGGTGACGGCCCGGTTGTGCGCAAAGACCTCTGAATGAAGTCCAGCAGACCACCCGGGCCCGTACTTGTGCAGCCGCGAGCAAACCACGCATCCGTCTCCAACCTCATGGTGCGTCTCAAGGCTGGCATAGAGCGTCCACGGGTATGAGTGCGTGCCGTTCTCCTGGTGAATAAGCGACAGCACCTCGTGCGTAATCGCGGCGCCGTTATTGTTGTCGCCGCGCGCGAACAGCAGTGTCGTATCTAACGGCGGAATATCCGGGTTACCCGCGACCAGGTGCGTTGTCACCGGCGTGCCAGACTCCTGTAGTGCGGGTACGTGAGCCAACGCCCTGCCTGGAAAAACTGCAGCGAGTACAGCACTCAGCCAACCAGCCAGGAAATTGCGGCGTGGGGGTGTATCCATAGCGTAAACCAGTCCTTCCGGTCTCAGCGGCTGCCTGTTTTGGAATTTAGCAAAATGATCCTCGAGTGCTTCATGCTTGCACCTGCTCGGCTTAATTATCCGTTATTGAATTTGGCGTTATGGCGTAGCGCCTGTTAGCCGGCAGGTTTCGGTGTTCGGTTTGACGTCCGTTGGGCCATTCAATTGTCAGTCTTTCAACATTGGTGCGCCTACCTAATCCAAAGTGTACCCAAGGTGAATCAGTTGACAAGTACGTTCCAGAAGCTCGCATTTCGCCAACTCTAATGCCATTTCCCATCGAAATGCGCAACCGTGCGCCTATTGCGTCGGTAAGCGGTTGCTTGTGTCGGCATCGAACACTTATCCAATTATTGTTCAGTTGGCTATTGTTGCAAAGCAACATGGGGCTGCCATCTTCATTAGCAACAAGCACGTCCAACAAGCCATCACGGTTAAAATCACCGACAGCCATGCCGCGACCAACGATTGGTTTATTAAAATCCGAGCCAACAATACCTGAGACATCTTCAAAGGTTTTGTTTCGTTGGTTGTGGTAGAGCTTCAGTGATTGCCGGAATGATTGCGTTGGATCGATTTGGTCAATCTGACTTTGAACATGGCCATTGGAGAATAAAAGGTCTTGCCAACCGTCGTTGTCGTAATCTAAAAATACGGCTCCAAAAGTCAAATTGGCTATCGACGATGCACCAATTCCGCTGCGGTAAGATTCGTCACTAAAATATTGGCCACCTCTGTTGTGAAACAGGCTTTTAGGTTGTTGAGCAAAGTTGGAAACTACTAAGTCAAACATTCCATCGTTATCATAGTCTGCCCAGTACACACCCATCCCAGAAAACAATTGGCCGTCTGCACCGTATGCAACACCTACGCGCTCAGCAACATCATTAAACATACCGTCGCCTGTATTACTGTAGAGTTGAGCTGGCTTCTGATCGTTGGCCAAAAACAAATCTTGCCGACCATCATTGTCATAGTCGCAAAACATTACACCAAGGCAATTTCCGTGAGCATTATTTAAACCGCGCGCTGTTGTTTCGTCTACGAAACGACCATTCACGAAGGTAAACAACGAGCCACGTTGCGCCGCGTAATGGGTTGGGCCACACGCCTGCATTACGATTGAACCGTCGATCCCACGAAACCGACAGAGACTGTCTCGCCCCTGATTGAAATCAACGTACCGGCCAATATATGCAGAAAGTCGGTCACCACCGTCTAAATACGCCCACCCTACGCTCGTCGTCCAATCGGAGGCACTTCTAGCCTTCAACCCGATGTTTCCGGTAACATCCTCAAATGTACCGTTTCCACGATTGTGGTAAACCGCGATGCTACCATAGCCTGTAAGCAAAACATCCTGGTAACCGTCCTGATCAAAATCAGCAACGCTGCAGCCTAAAAAGTGGCGGCCAGGTTCTACAGTCGGAAATGCAGTACCGGTTACATCACTAAACGTTCCATCGCGATTATTTCTGAAGAGTCGAGGTCCCTCGTTTGAAACGAGGAGTATATCGAGCCAGTCGTCGTTATCGTAATCAATAAAGGCGCAACCATGGCCAATTGTTTGCAGGATGTCGAGCCTAGTATGCGGTGTATGCGTAATCGAAAAATCAATACCACTGCGCGGTAATTCGTTAGAAAAAAGCTGCTGGCGGTTCACAGGCGCAGTAGTACGATTAGTCGTGCTAAGGCGTGGTTTGCATCCTGTAAAAATCGACGAAGCACCAATACCTGTTCCCATAATTAGTTGGCGTCGTGAGATCATCATCTACCGCCTGGCCGTAATTCTGCAACCGATGCGGACGATTCTCTCCTTACGTTTAATGCTTTTACTGTCGCATCTCTAGCGAGAGCCCGGTGGCCCGTCGCGGTGTAAGCTTGCGCTAACCATAACCACAGTGATTGATTGTCCTTTTCGCCTTTCATTGCGGCGGCGAACTCACTAATTGCGCACTTATATTGGTGACCAATTAAGAAAATGTGCCCGGAAATAAGATGTGTAAAGGCTGAGGGCCTAATTTCCAACGATTTCTTCACAAGCGATTGCGCGTTAGCAAGGCCCGTAGCGGATGGATTTAGCTGCATTTCAACGTCTGCCATGCCTGCCAATGCCTCAGGCTCGTTTGGATTGTCCTGCAAGACAGTACGATATGCAGCTTGCGCTACTGAAAGTTGCCCCTGCGCCAGCGCATTTGCGGCTAGAGAATCTTGCGCTAATACATCGTTGGGAGCAAGAATAACGGCTTTTTGAAGAGCCAGCTTCCCGAGTGGATAATTCAATTCGCGCGACTCGAGGATACCAAGTTGGCGCCAACCTACCTCATCCTTCGAGTCCGTCTTTAGGCAACGTTGATATGCAGCTATTGCACTATTCTGACGGTTAAGTCGCGCCTCGACATCGCCAATGACGTGCCAAATTTCCGCATGATTCGGTTCGTAAATTACTGCCTTATGCAAGTTAGCAAGCGCAATTTGATAGTGACCAGTACGCATAGCGACTGCTGCCAAACCTAAATATGCCGAGGCTCCAGAGGGGTTCATATGAGCCGCACGTGAAAACGCTCCCATTGCACCGCTAAGGTTGCCGTGTTGTAGAAAGTAGTTACCATAAGACACCAGTGAAGTACCGCCGCTAAGTGACCCCGCGGCGTTACCAATGTTCTGAGTGAATGACGGTCGGTGAACAGAATGGGAAACGTGATCGTGCCACATGCGAACAATGAGCGCAGAGCCCAGCAATACTACAACGAGGATGAACGAGCGAAGCTGCCGACGACCATTCGTCTTGTTTTGCGTCACCAATTCTCGAATAGTCCTTCTTCGTCGCTATTTTGTAATCACAATCGTAGCCGCGGCTGTTATAATTACGACCCCTTGCGCCCTCAAACCTCTCAAATCGTTATGTAGCGTGATCGACGTATACAACTTCGGAATCTACTAAGTGAGGTTTAGCAGGTTTCTTACTTCTGACTGCCCAACTGCTGGTTCATAAGTGCCTTGTGCTGTGCCATCCATTGCGCTTTAGGGAATGCGCCAACTGGTATGTTGACGGTTTGTCCAACTTGGTGAGGCTGTTGGTGCTCGTAAGTCACAAAACCAATTCCAATCGCCAGAACAAAGAGAACTCCAATTACCGCCGCAAGTTTCTTGTCTCGACCACTCAATGTACCTTACCTCCCATTTAACGTACGACAAACCCACCAAGGCTTGCCACCGTTATGGTGACAGCCTCGGCGGGAAATTGGAACTGTTCAATCTCCAGGATTATACTGTGTATCCCAAGCCATCATATTAGGAGCTTTCATATTCCAATGCTTGTTGGCATCCACATTCCATAGTCTGGATGCTGGCATGGCTTTTACGTGGCCATCAAGATACCCAAAGTCTGAAATGCCATTATGCCCACCTATAGAGAATGGCCAAGATCCAGAGTAATCACCGTAGCATCCAGTTGAGCCGCAGATAGCCAGGAATCCTGGGTAGACGGGGAACCCAAGAAGGTCACCCATATCATTACGCGTGGTTGCATAGAACCTTGCGTAATTGTCCGGGTTCCACCACGGAAACATAATGACAGTGCTCGCCGCGTATGGAACACCCGCCATTGTCTGAGAACCTTGGCCAATGTCTGCAGAATGAATACCGTAGTTAAAAACGCCAAACCCGGTCAATGGCTGACTAGGGCTATAATTGGTAAATCCATAGCTAATCCTATAACCAGTACCGATGCCGGGCCCACCGTCTCCATCGTCGCGTGCATATGGGTCAGAAGGATCTTCCCACACGGTAGTTCTTCCTTCATGGCCCCAGGTGTTGCCGGCCTTTATGTATGGATCAACCAGCAAATTGATTCCATGCCCTTCTGGTGCTGTGTTGATAAGGCCATTCCAGTTAACGGGACCTGCTTCACCCAGCGGGAGCATTTCGTCATAGTCTTGATCGTACATGAGAATCCCTAGAAGGATCTGCTTCTCATTAGAGATGTCAACGGTCTGCCGCGCCTTATCGCGGGCTTGTGCAAAAACGGGAAATAAAATGGCAGCAAGAATTGCGATGATCGCTATAACTACCAGTAACTCTATAAGAGTAAACGCGTTACGTTTAACGCTCATGGGATGTACCCTCCTAAATTCTAGCAATTGCTATCTAACGCTTGAACAGCTTGATAACGTGGGTGGTGCCAGACGTCTATGTCGGGATACGGGGGAACGTCGATACAGTGTAAAACTGATCGTGTTTCACAGTGTCACTGAGACAATTATAACACAAACTACCAGGAACTAACGTTTAAAGATGGAAACTTTTCTGACGAATTGCCAAATTTTGCCAATTCCAAGGATAATTACCTACAATGAAGATGCTTCTAATCAATGCCACCGCCGGCAGTGAGTACTCCATCCTTTTACTTTATAAACGTCTGCCACGCTTCTTGGGCAGGGTGGTCAACCTCCTCCGCAAGGCGGTAATGTCCCCCACCGCCTGCATCCTGCGGCGCGTAAATTAGCGCGTGGTTAAACCCATACTGCTCTGCATATGGAACGATAAGTTGTGAAATTACCTCAGAAGCCTGCTGAGGGGAGGAAACCGCCATATGAACGATAAGGTTCGCAGGCTGTGCGGGGTCTACCTCGGCATCTAAAACATCGCCGTTACTCTGGTTTACGAGCATGTTGTAAAAAGGTGCCCGCGCGCTCTCACGGGCAGCGATCATTTCCTGCTGGTCGGTAAGTGGTACTGCTACACCACCTACTGGTGGCGGCACTCCATCTTGGGGAGGCACTGCCGTCGGCGTGGTGGACGAAACGGCGGACTGTGGCGTAGTGGTATTCGGCAGTTCCTTGCGCAGCACGAGCTGCCACATTATGAAAACCGTAAATCCCGCTACTGCTAGCACAAGTGCTGCCCGTGCGGCCACAGTTAGTCTGCCTTGCTGGCGGGAAGCACCTCTTCGCCCTCAATCCAGAATGCACCATCCGGACAAACTTCGCGCTTCCAGATGGGCACGTTCTCCTTCAGCGCATCGATGCAGAACCGGCACGCCTCAAAAGCCTCTGCTCGATGTACTGATGTTACCACAATAACCACGCTCGCCTCGCCGAGGTCTACGCGCCCTATTCGGTGCTGAACCGCGAGCTTAACCTGCCAGCGCCCCTCCGCTTCGTCGGCAATTTCCTGAAGGGTGCGACTAGCTATAGGAAGGTATGCGTTATATTCCAGGTAGGCAACCTCACGCCCACGGGAATGGCGGCGCACATTGCCAACAAATGTGCAGACGGCACCATCTTCCAAGGTGACTACACGTTTCTCAAGTGATGTAGTATCAATGGGCTCTGCGCCGATAAATGCGTACGCCATAAACGAAGTTCCTCTTTAGGCTCCGCTAGCCTCCGCTGCTGGGCGGTAGTGCAGCCACAGTACATCCTTCACGCAGAGCGGCCGTTCCATCTACAAGCTCATCAGCAATCGCAAAGCGGCAGTGCGAGCCAAGGTCACTTAATGCGGGATTAAGGTCGGTAAGGGCAACGGCAAGGTCATTCACCACCGCACCATTGGGGAGAAGCACATCCACCGTGCCACCAGGAAAGAGCTCACTATAGTGCCCAAATAGCTGAGCGGTGACGACTATGCCGAACTTGCCGTCTGCAGCTAATCTGCGCAGGCGCGCAACGTTTACACGATGCATGGTTTGCGATTCGGGTGTCTCTGCCACCACTGGGATATGAACAAGGCGGCTATCGTTAAGCAGAAGCGAAAACGCCTCCATACCAATTTCACCCAGTCCTATGTGCTCATGCCTGTCTACCCGGCTACCCAGGCCCTTCTTGGAGTCATTGGCATGTATAACACGAAGATACTTGATCCCCACCTGGTCATCAAATTTCTGCATGGTCTGGTTATACGCCTCTGGTGTGCGAATATCGTAACCCGCAGCGAATACGTGGCAAGTGTCCATACAAACACCCAGGCGAGGATTATCGCCTACGCCAGCAAGTATCTCACCAAGCTGATTGAAAGACCAGCCCAAGCCGGTGCCCTGCCCTGCAGTGGTCTCCAACGCTACGCCTGCCGTACAACCTTCCGCTTCTGTCTCCTCTAGAATTTCGCGCAAACTGGTAATCAGCCGCTGAACGGCCTCATCCTCACCCTGATCCAGGTGAGAGCCCATGTGCGTTACAACCCACGGAATACCCAGTTCATGGGCACGCTCAAGCTCGCCGCGAAAAGCACTACGCGACCTCTCTAGCACATCCGCGGCAGGTGCTGCCAGGTTGATGAGGTAGGAGTCATGCGCTACGAGGAACGGAATGCCAGTTTGCTCGTGCGTTTTGCGAAATTCACGCACTTCGTCGTCGGTGAGTGAGGGATGACTCCACTGGCGGGGGTTACCGGTGAATAACTGAACGGCTGTGCAACCAATTTCCAAGCCGGCGGTGAGACTGTTCTTAAGCCCACCTGCGGTTGGCATGTGCGCGCCAATGAGTCGAGAACTAGCGGATTTTCCGTCCTCCGTGGAGGACAGGGTACTAGGGCCGGTATCGTGGTCCATTTATTTAATTTGCTTTGTCTTTCGCCGGACCTATATTTGCCGCGTGCACGTCCGGCAATTGCATCGCAGTTCAATGCCTATTTTAACACGAGGTTACGCAAGTGTCAACACCAACAGTTCT
>JAJZFK010000102.1 GCA_021805405.1 bacterium | reverse complement strand
TAATGCAGCTGGCTGTCGATTTGCCAACAACATTATCGATGCAAACGAGCAGGGGATATTAATCTCCAGCGCGGGTAGTGCTTCCATTGCTGGCACCTTCAACTACAATCTCTACCACGCGCCACGTGGTGTAGTGCCGCATTGGAACTGGTTGAACCATAGCTTCATTACCCTCAACGCTTTTCGTTATGCATCTAACCAGGAGACGAAAGGGCTTTTCTCGGATCCGCTTTTCATAAATTCCAGTGCCGATAACCTGATGGTTCAGCCGATTTCGCCAGCGATAAACCGCGGCGAGTTCCTTACGGCCCGCGATGTTGGTGAGCGTGATGTTGCCGGCCATTCTCGCACAAGAGGCGGAGCCATCGACCTCGGAGCCTATGAACACGATGCTCCCTAACGGTCTCATGCAATTTACAGTGACTCCCAGGGAAGTAGAACAACTTTGCCGCACTGCCCGGTTTCCTGAACGGCCCACGCATCCTGTACGGATGTAAGCGGAAACGTATGTGTAATGAAGGTGTCGAGAAGAGGTGCTGCCATGCGAAGCGTATTGCGCATTTCACCTGCGTCGCGCAGGTGGTTCCAGTGCCAGGCACCACGAACAGTAACACCGCGACGCAGGATCTCGCGCGCATTCATCGCGCCGCCCCAACCCACGGTGGTAACTTCACCGTTAATTCGTGTAGCCTGTACGAGAAACGATGGGGCACTTTCGGCACTGCTCGCCTCGATCGATTTGTCAGCACCCTTGCCGTTGGTATAGGCGAGTATTTCGTCTAGCGCGGTGGGAGACTGTGGGTCGAAAACCGCCTCGGCACCCAGCTTCAGAGCGAGCTCGGCCCGCCATGTGTTCGACTCCAGTCCAATGACGCGCGCACCGCGGAGCACGCCATTAATAACGCCTCCGAGTCCTACAGCACCCAGACCGGATATGAGCAGCAAGTCGCCAGACCTAACGTTCATCACTTTGGTAGCGTTGAACGTCGGCCCAAGCCCGCAGCACGCCATTGCTGCATGCAGCATCGGCACGTCGTCGGGAACGGGGTAGAGCAGCCAATCCTGTTGAATGCAGTACTGAGCAAATGTCGCCCTGCCATTGGTTGACCCGGTGTCTGCTGTAGTATTACGAGGTGCCTGGCATCGAATGTGTTCGCCTGCAACGCACAAATCGCATACGCCGCAACCGTTCTGCGGCATGACGACTACGCGGGATCCTACTGTTACCCGCGAACCTCGTGGTGCTTCAACCACTTCCCCAGCAGCCTCATGCCCAAGGGAATTGGATAGAGATCCTTGTTGCCATGCCGCAACCTCAGTGCACATCGGAGCCGCAAGTATCTTGACCAGAGCATAATTTGCGGCTGCCTTTGGCGTTGGTTGTTCAATAATGGTGCTGGTTTTGATACCTGAAATTGTAGCTACTTTCATGGGAAAAGTTTCCTTCGGTCGGCTAACCAAATGCAGGTGCGCTGTAACTTCAGCGGTTACAACAATGCCTCGCTCGGTCAAAATATGTCGTTTAACACGAATGTGTCGTTAAATTATTTGCTTGCAAAGGTTGCGTAACAATGGTATAATACAGTGTTACGCGTAATCTTTAGTTGCGCTAACCATAAATTGAGGTCCTCGGTAGGCGAGGTTACCACGCACACACAGGCCACTGCCGTACACCGTCTAGAGACGTGTGATACCGGTGAAGCAGGTTTTCCCGACATAAGGGTCAACATAATGTGGCTGAGGCTTTTGCCTCTTACGGTTCGCGGTGCCAAAGCTTGGACGAGTGAGGAATGGTAAAGTGTATGGTGCTTAATAATGCTACCATACTCTATGTTGATGCCCGTTCCTTGCGAATCAGGAACCGGGCATTTTTTATTTGCTGGTTCCACGAGCAGTAAGCACCTGGAGAATATGATGGCTCATAGTACCGAGCCTCCCCATTTGGGAGGCGTACATAACCTGCCGTGAACACCACACGTAACGTTGCGATAGTCATCTTTTAGGACGTTCGCCCTGCGCAATCGTGTCACGGCTGTGACAACGAGGCGTGGGGTTTTTCTCATATGGTAGCCAGTTTCTGGCCCTCTTCGAGACACCCCTCATGCTCTATTCTGTTTCATTTTGCCGCGATGAACCGTACAGTTTTGCCTGTGCGTCGCATATTATTCACATTTCATAAGGTGCTGCTGGACAGCATTATTGTGAAACGGAGGCAACTCATGCTAAGGATGACATGGAAGGTGGGTATTCAAGGTGGGCTTTGCGCGAGCTGGCAGAACGTCGAGTCCCACAGCGGAGCAGACAAGCAATATTCCCCTGAGGCCAGCACCGTTTGCACGGCTGGTCATCTACGATTAGAGCATAACGCGCAAGCTTGCACTCTTCCTGGAGTGCGGAGCCACGCAATTATTAGCCGCCCAACTACGCAGGTGAGCGAGCTTAGTAGTGGTGGTACCGTGAAAGGGGGAGGGGTGGGCTGTGCCCTAGTCAAGAGCGCTTGGAAGGGGTCCACTAGCATATTTGGAGGGTTGGCGTAATGGCAGCGAACGAAACAACAGAGCCAACGGCCAACAATGCACCGGCAGTGAGGCACACCCTTGTCAAGAAGCGGTGGCAGCAGCAGCTTCTGCTGCAGTTAATGGTGATTGGCCCCGGTTTAATCGTGATGGAGGCAGATAACGATGCGGGTGCCGTTTCGACCTATACGCAGGCGGGTGCACAGTACGGATTGCACCTGCTGTGGCTTATGCTCTTCCTGCTTCCGGTCTGCTACTTTGTTCAGGAGATGGTAGCCCGTCTTGGTATAGCGACTGGAGAGGGACATGCTGCCTTAATCTATCATCGGTTTGGTAAATGGTGGGGTAGGTTTTCACTTTTCGACCTGCTTGTGGTGAATTTTCTTACACTGGTTACAGAATTCGCAGGTATTTCCCTCGCTTCGCAGGAGATGGGTATACCTCCTGTAGTTGCAGTGCCATTGTCTGCCATCGGCTTGTTGGTGCTTGTGCTTACAGGTAGTTATCGTAGATGGGAGAGAATTACAATCGTTTTGTGCGTCTTAGACGCGTTCTGGCTGGTGATGGCGGCCGCATCGCACCCCGGTTTAGCGGCGATAGCCCACAACCTGGTAGTGCCTAACCCAGGACCTGGCGGTTGGACGCCCAACCTTGTGATGCTGATTGTTGCGATAGTTGGAACCACAATTGCGCCATGGCAGCTATTTTTTCAACAGAGTGCTGTGGCAGACAAGAGGTTACGATTTTCTGACCTCAAAATGGCACGAATGGACACATTGATTGGTTCAATTTTCACAATTGTAGTGGCCGGTGCGATGATCTGCGTTGGAAATGTGCTGTACGTGCACCACATAAAGTTCACAGATCCTGCTCAGATGGCCCATGAACTAGGCCCTTTAGCGGGGTACTGGGTGCGAATTGGAGTGCTTGTGTTCATGGTGAACGCATCCGTGTTGGGGGCAACGGCAATTTCGCTTGCTAGTTCATGGGCTGTTGCGGAAGTACGGGGGTGGCCGCACAGCCTTCAGATGCCATTTCAGCAAGCAAAGGGATTCTATCTTACCTACGTGGTGGGTACTTTTGCTGCAGCAGCCGTAGTACTAATTCCGCGCGCTCCGCTACAGCTCGTAATCGTTGGGGTTCAGGTGTTGTCGGGTCTCATGCTTCCATCAGCAATTGTATTCCTTCAGCTACTACTTAACGATCGAGAGTTGTTGGGAGACTATTTCGTTAATAAACCCTGGAACAACATAGTTAACTGGTTGATTATAGTTATACTGTTCGCGCTATCGCTAGTCCTTGCTGTGCAACAGCTCGTTCCATCTCTGTTTCCATCTTAATGTGCTTAAAACTTCTAAAACCAGGAGGATCATAATGACTAAATCGGTTACAAAATCTGCAATGCAAAATTGCAGGCAAGAGCAGGTGATATACGCAGTAATTCACCCATTAGACGATGTGCAAGAAGCTAAACACGATGGCCATGAACTAGGTGTGATGAAGTTAAACCTGGGCGCTAAAGTATCATTAGTTGCTTTACGGGTCTATCTTATAGCCGTTTTGGGATTGACAGTGTTCAGGGTCATTTCGCTCCTGGGCTTAGTACCACGCGGTTGAACCTCGCGAAATCAATCAACGCCCGTGCATCCTTCATGCAGATCGTCAGCACGGGCGTTGCCATTTTACATTGACCACGGCTCCGCTTTGCTGTCATGTTCCACGTACCATTCTCGCTGCAGCACTAACAGCTCGTCAACAATATCAGTAGGCAGCGGTGATGAATTAGCCACGGCGTTAAGGTAGGTGTGAAGATTCTCTACGTGGGCGGTAGAACCTACAGACGATGCGACCTGCGGAAAGCTACAAGCAAAGTCGATACAGAACTGCGTCCACGATGACCGGCCGGATTTTTCAAAAATCGGTGCAACCTGTATTGCACGGTTGCGTAGGTATGTGGGTGCGAGAAGGTCGTTCTTCAGGCGGGTTACGCTTCCGCCACAAACTGTCCGCATAGCTACGACGGGTGTTTTGTTTGCAACAATGTGGTCCCATAGTTCATTCGATACAAACCTCTGCAATGGGTTGAAATAGAAAATAAGTCCATCAATGATGTCCTTACCATAACCTTGTTCCAGGGCCTGCAGTGGCCCTGCGGAATTCCACGGCCACAACTCCACAACAAACCTGTCGACCAGTCCCTCTTCCCGCATCTGCTGAAATCCACTGTAACACGCGCCACCGGTTCTAAATTCTTCGGCAATAGCACCGCCAAGGCAAAGTTGCCCTACTGCCATACTGTTTACCGCGAGGGGACCTACGTTCTGCTGAATTGTATCGCGAATCTGCGGAATGGAGTCCCAGCCAATTTTGAAAATCGTGCTGGGCACGTGAGCACGATCCTGGTCGAATGCCTTTCGAAGTACCTCAAGGGCGCTGCCATAACTATGGCTGGTGTGAAACCACAGCCCTGCATCCATTGCAGCGCGCGCAACGGCAATTCGTTCATCCACGGTTATGGAGTCGTCGCCCATTCTAGTGGTACCGAAAGTGAATTGAGACATTTCCGAAAGCCGTGATCGCTTGTTTTCCATGGATTCTCCTTCGCCTAAACGTTATTGTGGGCATTATACCCTGCGCGTAGTTTCAACGACAAAGCGATCTTCACAACCAGGAGCTACGCGTTGACCGCACTAAAAGCGGTATGCTATACTCACGTATAAAGCGAAGGAATTTCCCGACCGGTTACGTTACAGCAGGGAGACACGGTGGAACCATTAAAGAAAAACGCTGATAATCTGCCGCTAATTTCGCAGCCGCCGTCGGAGCAGGGCGACGCATGCGAGATGTTAATTGCTGAAACCAGTCCTTACGCACAGGTGAACACGGGGGGGCCGGTAATGCCTGCGCTTGATTTTGCACCTGCTGATACGATTCTGCTAACTAATCCCGAGATAGACATGGTTGTTGAGCGCCTGCTTGGCACCCAACCTGAGGAAATGAGTGAAATGGCTTCTACTGGTGAATTCGATGCCGATGTCGTTGTAATCGGCTCGGGCCCGGGCGGGTATGTATGCGCGATTCGTGCTGCCCAACTTGGCGGCAGGGTTGTATGCATTGAAAAAAGTGCGACCGAGTGGGGTGGTACGTGTCTTAACTGGGGTTGCATTCCCACCAAAACCCTCATCTCTAGTGTGGAGCGCCTGCACCACGTGAAAACTGCCGACGCCATGGGCATACTTGTGCAGGGGGAAGTTGGATACGATTTCGGTAAAATAATGGAGCGCAAGCAGAAAGTCGTCACGACTCTGCGGGGCGGGGTTTCTGCCCTGCTTAAAAGCAACCATATAAAATCTGTGGTAGGCACTGCGCGAATTGTTCAGGCTAATAGGGTAGAGGTAACCCACGAAGACGGAACTAAGGAAGAGATTACTACCAAGAATATCGTAATAGCGACCGGGTCGGTACCCATCGTTCCTCCTGTTCCTGGACTGGAGCGGGTAGCAGGTGATCCCCGTGGGGCAAGCAGCAACGGTATCTGGACCAGTGATGACGCAGTTTCTGCCAAGAGTTGCCCTGCGCGCTTACTGGTGATGGGCGCTGGTGCCGTTGGCCTTGAGTTTGGGTTTACCTTCCGCGGATTGGGATCTGAAGTAACAGTAGTAGAAATTGCACCTGAAATTCTTCCGAACTGTGATGGAGAGGTTGCCGCGGAACTGCGTAAATCGCTCAAGAAGCAGGGTATCAACATTCTAACTTCTGCCAAGGTGGCTAGAGTAGAGCACCACGGTACCGGGAAAATCGTTCACATTGAGCATGGCGATGGCAAAAGCAGTACGGTAGAGGTAGATATTGTGCTTTGTGGCGCTGGCCGTAAGCCGTACCACGATGGTCTCGGATTGGAAACCGTAGGCGTAAAAACCGAGACCGAAGGTCCGCTTTCCCGACGGGGAGTTATCGTTGACACTTACCTGCAAACCAACGTGCCGGGTATCTACGCTATCGGCGATGTCACGGGCAAGATGCTCCTTGCGCACCTCAGTTCCCACATGGGAATTGTAGCAGCCGAAAACGCGATGGGCCACACCGTAGAGATGGACTACCGCGCTGTGCCAGCTCCCATCTACACCTCACCCGAGGTCGCATCGGTAGGGCTAACCGAGGCCGAGGCGCGTGAAAAGGGTTATGATGTAATCACAGGGAGATTTCCATTCCGACCCCTCGGCCGAGCTATGGCGCTTGGCGAGCAGGAAGGCCTCGTGAAGATTGTTGCAGAGAGCAAGTATGGCGAGGTGCTCGGAGTACACATCTGTGGCCCATGGGCGACTGAGATGATTCACGAGGCAGTGATAGCCATAAAGCTGGAGAGTACCGTGGAAGAACTGATGTCGGCCATCCACGCGCACCCCACACTGTCTGAAGCCATGGGTGAGGCTGCTCTCGATGTTTACGGTAACGCCATTCACAAAATGAGGAAGTAGACAGTGTTCAGGCCTACGTACAACGTGATAACTCGCCGACAGCTTCTGGGATCCACTCTGAGTGGTGCGGCTGTTGCGGCTCTGCTACAGGGCTGCGCTCCACCGGCGTCTCAGCAGGGCTTTGCCGCGCTTGTGCTCGATATTGGCGGGCCGGACGACCACTCGTTTAACGCGGGTGCTGTAAAGGGGCTCACGGAGGCTCAGCAGCAGTTGGCGTTGCCTGCCGGCGCTACAAAGTACGTAGAGTCGCACAACAGCGGTGATTATCAGACGAACCTTACAACCTTGGCCTCGCAAAACTTCAAGGTGATCTTCGCCGTGGGCTACGCCATGGCGGGAGCACTCAATCAGGTTGCACCGAGATTTCCCAAAGTGAAGTTCGCTATTGTTGATGACCAGTCTCCTCCGTTTCCTAATTGCGAGGGGCTGGTTTTCAAGGAGCAGGAAGGGTCGTTTCTTGCTGGCTATCTGGCCGGAATGGTAAGCAAGACGAAAAAGATAGGCTTTGTGGGCGGGCAGCGCATTCCACTGATAGAACGGTTTGAAGCGGGATATCGTGCAGGAGCCGAAACAGCAGACCCGTCTATTGTAGTGACAGCGACGTACACAGGTGACTGGAACGATGAGAGCAAGGGAAGGAGCCAGGCTGAGCAGCAATTTGGCGCTGGTGATGACATCATATACCAGGCTGCAGGTAAAGCT
>JAJZFK010000328.1 GCA_021805405.1 bacterium | reverse complement strand
ACGTACCCAGATCACAGCAATTTGAAATGGCTATTTGCAATTGAGCATAGCAGGGTATTACGAACCAAACACACACACTAAGAGCCAACCTTTCGATTGGCTCCTGGGAATTATAAATGAAACTATCGCCGATTACGCGTTTATTGAACTGGCGCGTCGTGTCGAACGATTTCAATGGTACAGTGGCTTACTACAGCCCCAACAGCAGCGACAGCAGCCAGTACAGGAGCTATTATAGCACCAACGGCGCCGATGCCGACCGGAATTTCTAGCACGGTGGTACCGTCGTGTTTAATAACGAGGTGCTGCACCGTCGCCTCATGCAGAAGTTGCTCTACTTTCCCAGCTAACTCGTGACCCAAGACCTCAAGCTTTTCAAATGTGTCTCCACTGTGGCCGCCAGAATGAAAACTAGACATGTTTTGTCTCCCTTCATTGAACCGTACGATTCAATTTGGCAAACGGCTTCACGCTATGGGTGCTGCAGTGATTTTTCCAGCCTGCTGGGTGCTGCACGATCAATGAGCTTATTGAGTGCGTGTATGTAGGCTTTGCCGCTTGCTACAACAATATCTGTATTTGCACCGCGACCAGTATAGATATCGTTGCCCTGCCGGATTCGTATAGTAACATCTGCAAGAGCGTCGATACCCTCTGTAACCGACTGAATACTAAACTCAATGAGTTCGTTTGGTACGTCTACAATGCGATTAATTGCCCGGTATACCGCATCAACAGGACCAGTACCATGGCACGAATCGGTGTGCTGCATGCCTTCGGGATCACGTACTGCAACGGTAGCGGTAGGAATCATCTTGTCGCCGCATGATACCTGCACATGCAGCAGTTCATATGCCTGGTACGTGGTGCTGGTTTCATCCGCTACCAAAACCTCAAGGTCTTCATCGTATACCTGCTTCTTGCGGTCCGCCAGCTCCAGGAAACGCGTGTACAGGCGGTCTATCTGATCATCTGAAACAGTATAGCCTAGCTCCTCAATCCTGTGGGCAAGCGCATGCCGTCCAGAACGCGCCGAGAGCACGATCTTGCTTTCGTGGATTCCAACGTCGCGAGGGTCGATTATCTCGTACGTCGTCCGCTCTTTCAGGACGCCGTCCTGATGAATGCCACTAGAGTGGGCAAATGCATTTGCCCCTACAATAGCCTTGTTTGGCTGCACAAGTATGCCCGTAGAGGTGGAAACCATCCGGCTGGTGCGGTAGAGCTCCTGGGTTACAATACCAGTTTCACAGTCATAGAAGTCTTTGCGCACCTTCATCGCCATAACCACCTCTTCCAGTGAGGTGTTTCCCGCACGCTCTCCAATACCGTTGATGGTGCATTCTATCTGCCCAGCACCGTTCATTACACCTGCCAGCGAGTTCGCTGCAGCGAGCCCAAGGTCATCGTGGCAGTGAACAGAAATAATAGCTTTAGAGATATTAGGCACTGTATCAACAACAAATTTAATGAGCGCGCCATATTCGGCAGGTGTCGTATACCCTGTAGTATCTGGAATATTTATGACAGTTGCGCCAGCATTGATCACTGCCTCAATAACCTGGCAGAGATAATCCTTGTCCGCCCGCCCCGAATCTTCCAGAAAGTATTCTACATCGTCCACATATCGCCGAGCAATTGCGACGGCGCTTACGCCTCGCTCTAGCGCTTCATCCCTCGTCATGCGAAGCTTATGCTGCAAATGACTGTCGGATACTCCCAAACCGGTATGAATGCGCGGTTTTACAGCGTCCTTAAGTGCCTCGGCTGCGGACCGGATATCTTTTTCCACAGCACGGGTAAGACCACATACTGTGCAATGTTTAATAATCCGGCTGATCGCTTGTACCGCTTGAAAGTCGCCAGGCGATGAGATAGGAAATCCCGCTTCTATAACGTCAACTCCAAGCCGCTCAAGCTGTCGCGCAATCTCGAGCTTCTCTTCCACATTTAGTGAAGCTCCTGGTGACTGCTCGCCGTCCCGCAGAGTTGTATCGAATATCGCTATATGTCTTGCCACGGTCTCTCTCCTACCCTACTGCAAATTTGTGCTTCATTGCGTTGGGCGGGTGAGCATCTCATGAATGCCACCCGCCAATTCATTGCGTGTTAAGCGAGGGACGGTCAGTCTCTCTTCAACTCCACGTGCGCCATGCGCTGCGCTACGGCCTCTGGTTGCGCTTCTGCCGCGGTTTGTGTCTGTTCGGCTACGTTGCTGCGCACCCAACTCATCATTGCACGCAGTTGGCGACCAACCTGCTCAATCTGATGGTTCTGGTCCGCATTATCCAGCGCCCGGAATACAGGTCGGCCGGCGCGGTTCTCAAGAATCCATTCGCGGGCGAATTCACCACTCTGGATCTGTCGAAGAGTCTCCTTCATGGTAGCGCGCACATGATCATCAATGATCTTCGGCCCGCGGGTCATGTCACCAAACTGAGCAGTATCGCTAATAGAGTAACGCATACCGGCGATACCAGCCTCATACATGAGGTCTACAATGAGCTTGAGCTCATGCAGGCACTCGAAGTAGGCAATCTCTGGTTGGTAACCGGCTTCCACTAATGTCTCAAAGCCTGCTTTAACCAGTGCAGTTGCACCACCACAAAGAACCGCCTGCTCGCCAAAGAGGTCGGTTTCGGTTTCCTCTTTAAACGTTGTTTCCAGTACGCCAGCGCGGGTTCCACCAATAGCTTTGGCATAGGCCAGCGCTATATTGCGAGCATCACCAGTATGGTTCTGGTGGATCGCGATGAGGCATGGAACGCCCTTGCCGTCCACGTATACGCGACGAACCAGGTGCCCGGGCCCCTTTGGTGCCACCATGAAAACATCTACGTTGGCTGGCGGAACGATCTGGCCAAAGTGAATGTTGAATCCATGCCCGAATGCGATAGCATTGCCTGGTTTTAAATTCGGTTCAATCGACTCCTTGTAGAGAGCCGCCTGAAATTCATCGTTTACCAGGATCATGATAATGTCTGCTGCACTACTTGCTTCCGAAACGGACATTACCCTGTGGCCATCGCTCTCCGCTGAGTTCCAGCTCTTGCCCGCCCTCAGGCCCACAATCACGTTTACGCGGCTCTCCTTAAGGTTGAGCGCGTGAGCGTGTCCCTGGCTTCCATAGCCGATTATTGCTACGGTTTTGCCACGTAAAGCTGCGGGATCAGCATCGTTATCGTAATAAACTGTTACAGCCATGTGGGCTGTTCCTCCTTGTTTCTCGTCCACATTTACGCGAATATCTGCGCCGACTCATTGCAGATTTCACGCAATCATAAGGAGCACCGTTCAACAAAAAGCGTCGTTGCTCCGGTTGGCCCGTCTATTGCTTACCGAAAGCGGGCCACGTTAATTCCGTAATTCGCGCCGCGCGAGTTGTGGTGTCAAATGTCATTGAGAGCGTCCCGCCCGTATTGGCTCCTTGCAGCGAATAGGACATAGTCGGCTGTGCCTGATTAGTGCCGCCCATTATGGACATTACAGGATTAAGTGGGCCATATTTCTTGACCACTGCGGCAGTGATGTTCCTTAGCTTCTCAACAGAGTATTTCTTCTGAAGATCTGGAGCTAGATCCGTCCGCGCCACTTCAAACTGACCACTCCGTATTGAATTTACAAACTGTTGACCTGTAGCCATGTACCCAAGCTTCGTGGCTGCCACCTTAGAGACGTACATGACCGAAATGGCAACTGCAATTACAGCGACCCCCAGGCATCCTCCACATCCAATAAGTACCCACTTAAACGTCTTGCCTCCAGCGCCCATTTGTTAGTCTCCTTCTGGCTCTTGGCTGTCACTCTTTTGAGGTACAGACATCAGTTTCGCGATTATTACTCCGCCTATTACACCCACAACCACAAAAAGTGCAAGGTTGACCAAAACGTTGTTGACTGTGTCTAATCCCAAATGATGCGTGTTGGCTTCGTAGATTTTCCACAGTAAAAGGTTAAATGGTGCAGCGAGCGCCACAGCGATACCAGCCCGGTACCACAACTTGGTCACGCGACTAAACCTGCTAATCAACATCGTTGCAACCAGCACAGGCAGCGGCAGGACCAGTGCAAGTATCACAAAGAGGCGGTTGATTTCTGAGGTTGTAACGAGCTCTTTCATCTACTGCTGACTAGTCCGTTTCGCGCCCAGTGCGACTAGCAGTTTTTGACCCACGCGCCATGGCAATAATGCCGGTGCGCACCATCTCCCTGATGCCGTAAGATTCAAGAAGATGAATAATCTTGTCGAGCTTCTCGGTACCACCAGTTACTTCGATGATAAAGGCTTTGTCGCTCATGTCTATAATGCGACCCCGAAATATCTCTACAATCTGCATGATCTCACCGCGGTGATGCGCCTCGGCGTTCACTTTCACGAGTGCGAGGTCACGCTCTACAGCCGCGGTTTCTGTATAATCAACTACCTTTGTTACTTCTACCAGTTTGTTGAGCTGTTTGGTGATCTGTTCAAGAACCCGATGATCGCCGTTTACGACGATGGTCATTCTGGATATCTCTGGCTTATCTGTTACAGAGACCGCAAGTGACTCAATATTATAACCCCTCCGCGCAAAAAGACCTGCGACTCGTGCCAATACGCCTGGATGGTTGTCTACCAGCACAGTGATGGTATGCTGCTGTTGTAGCTGCGCTACGATGGTGTTACTCACGTGTAGATTTCCTCTCACATTGAATAGATAGGCCAATGAGTGTACCGCATGGCCCGGCGGTTATTTTAAACAAGCAGTTGCGTAAGGATCGTGCTCCTGGCAGCGCATTAGTGACGTAGCTACCAAAAATGCGAGAAGCATTAGTCTCAACTGTTGTGCAGCGATTAACTAGATGCATTCCCATACCTTCCGTTTTAATGCAGGTACATTGATCCAAAGACCTCAACTGCCATGTCGCACCTACAGATCGTATGGCGGACCATCGTCATCGACATCAACGTCGTCCTCCAACATGCTCTCCATACCTGGCAACGACTCTTCCACAAGTAGCGCATCCATGGCATGCGCCGGTAATACGATGTTAGCGAGACCAGATGGACCGGGCCAACCAAGCGGTGGAGTATGGGCATTCGATATGCCAACATGCGCTTCGGCGTACCCCAGGCATATTGCATAATCAAGATGTAGCAGGTCTCGCGGTGTGATTGGGCAGGCCTGCATCTGCTCCATAAAACCCGGAGGTAATTCTGTAATGCCGTGGTTTGCTCGAGCGTATTCTGTGAGAAGCGGCACAGTCTTTATGAAGAAGACCTGAGAAAACACTGGCCTTACAACATTTCTGAAGTATTTGCCATTGCGCATTAGACACTGATACCCGCTTCGGTAATAACGCCACAATGCGTCAGGTGCGATATCTTCCAAAATGTGCCGCCTCCGTTAAAGAGCGAAACCGCGCTGCGGCTTCGCTCCTGTTCAATTAACGTAGCCTAATCAGAACTATCCGATGAATGGGCTACTACCTCCGCAAACTGCTCTAGAACCTTCTCTTCATCTGAAAACGACCACGTTTCAGCATCCGCGTGCACGCTCGCCTTAACTTGTTCGAGGTCATGTCGCAGCATCATCTCTTTGACGGACTGACCAGACGGTATCATTGGGTAGACGTTCTCCTTGGTGGGGATAACGCAGTCAATTACTACTGGCCTATCTGTAACAGTTTTCGCCTGAATAAGAGCATTACGCAACTCTTCGCGGGTTGTAGCACGCATCCCCACTCCACCATAGGCTTCTACCAGCTTCACGAAATCTGGCGATGCCTGCAGGTCTACTGCGCTGTAGCGCTCCTCGTAGAACATCTCCTGCCACTGCCTAACCATACCCAGTGAGCGGTTGTTCACTACAACCGTAATAACCGGCATACCGTAAACTGTGGCCGTCATCAGTTCCTGAATGCACATCTGAATGGAACCGTCACCCGAAAGGCAGACAACACGCTTATCAGGATTAGCAAACTGAGCCCCTATGGCGGCTGGTAACCCAAAACCCATAGTACCCAATCCACCAGAAGTTATCCACTGGCGCGGGCGATTACATTTAAAATACTGTGCCGCCCACATCTGGTGCTGACCAACGTCAGTGGCCATAATGGCATCGTTATCAAACAGTTCATTAACCATCTCAATAGCATATTCCGCGTACAGATTATCGTCATTAGGATAAACCAGAGGAAATTTCTCTTTCCATTCCAGTATCTGGTCGTTCCATGCGGTTGCGTCTCGTGGCAGAACTTGCTTGATTAGCTCTGTAAGTATATTCTTTACGTCCCCGACTATGGGGACATCCGGCTGAATAACCTTGCCAATTTCAGCGGGATCAATGTCGATATGTATGATCCTGGCACCTACAGCAAACTTTTCTACGTTACCAGTAACGCGATCGTCGAACCGTGCCCCCACTGCGATCAGTAGGTCGGCACCGTTTACAGCGTGGTTTGCATAGGCCGTACCATGCATACCAAGCATGCCCATTGAAAGTGGATGAGTCTCATCGATTGCGCCTTTGCCCAGCAACGTAGTCGTCACGAGGATGTTGGTGCGCTCGGCAAGTGTCGTTACCTCAGCTTGGGCTCCTGAAGCGATTGCACCACCGCCAACATAAAGCACGGGGCGCTCTGCCTCAGCAATGAGCTGCACGGCCTTTTTCATCTGCAGGTCTGGTACGCGGCCAGCGGGCCCTGCGGGCCTGTAGGACGGTATATTTACCTGCTTGGGATAGTCCTTCTCAATATCAAACTCAATCTGATTGCGGCTCACATCGAGTGGAATATCCACGAGGGTGGGCCCCGGCCTACCAGTTCGTGCAATATAAAATGCTTCGGCCAGTGCGGACGCGAGGTCTTCCACCCGCTTCACCAGACGGTTGTGCTTGGTGATTGGCATGGTAATACCCGTTATATCCGCCTCCTGAAATGCGTCCTTGCCAATTACAGAGGTTCGTACCTGTCCAGTAATCGCGACCATCGGAATGGAGTCCATGTATGCCGTGGCAATGCCCGTAACGAGGTTAGTCGCGCCAGGACCACTTGTTGCAAGGCAGACGCCTACTTGCCCAGTTGACCTCGCGAAGCCGTCAGCCATGTGTGCGGCACCCTGTTCGTGTCGAACTAGAATGTGCTTGATATCATGACAATCGAAAATTGCATCATAAATGGGAAGTACCGCGCCGCCAGGATACCCGAAGATGTGAGTAACACCTTCCTTGCGCAGACACTCCAACAAAATTTGTGCGCCGGACATTAACATGTTTCAGATTCTCCTACTCTTAGCCGCTCGCTGGCATGATCGCCAGGCGACGCTTGCTGCAAATTGCCCTACCAGAAACAAAAATACCCCTCATCCACAAGGGACGAGAGGTATTCCTCACGCGGTACCACCCTTGATACTGGCACGCGTTAACGAAACGCGAACGGTAAGCAAATTGCTTCGCCAGTCACTCAAGGCGGTATATCGGCCGCAAACCGGAACGCCTACTGTGATTACTCATTTCAGCAGTTCTGCTCGGAGGAGAGATTCAGCAAACGCGAACATCGTCTTGCACCAACCGACGACTCTCTAAAGTTTCGCAGCTAGCCTACTGGCCTCGTCATAGCGTTTAAAAACAAATTGTGTATATATATTACCACAGGAGGTGAGTAGTGTCAACATCCCGTAATAGATTATTGTTGGCAACGTTATGAATTTCACTTACCCTCTACCCATTCAAGGCCAAT
>JAJZFK010000455.1:1156-7799 GCA_021805405.1 bacterium | reverse complement strand
CGATCTGGGCATCTATCCCGAAGGTGGAGCTTTCGTAGCGCGAACTCCGCGTTAAACACAAATTCGTATGCTGCGCCGTAACAAGCTGCACCCTGTGTGGCGCCAATGATAACTGGCCCCGGGTTTTTAGTAAACTTCTGCCATGCCTCCGCCGTGTGTTCCGCGTGCTCCAGGTTGCATATAGAATATGTATTGCCATAGGCCGGGCCAAGGCCCGGTACGGCTTCAAAATCTACGTGAGGGCCGGTGGCTATCACCAAAAAGTCATAATCCAACTGCGTCGGTTTGCCACCGGTGGTTTCCACAATATCAACAGTGTGCGAATCTTTATTTATCGCAGTAATTACTGCCTGGACAAATCGAATTCCCTTGTTTTGAAGGGCCGGGCCGATGGGAAACGTTATCTGTTTTCGGTTTCTCCAGCCAAAGGGAAGCCAGATAAGTGACGGGATAAATGTAAACTGATCCGACCGGTCCACAACAACGATGTCGTGCTGACCCTTAAGCAGGCTCTGAAGTTCGTACGCGGCGGTGAGACCTGCAAAGCTGCCGCCAAGAATTACTATACGTTTAGAGTTGCCATCCTTCATGGTGATGCCTCCTGGGGTACTGTTAGTTTATTAACCCCGTTTTAGCCACACCTATATTATAGTGCAATCACTATATTCAGACATCCACCTTTTGGCGGATTTAGAAGGATTTGCTTGTATTATTCCAACTTACGAGTCGTCGCGATAGGCGCCTATTCTAAGGGTGGTATGAGAGTGCGCCACAATAACATGCCCAGGTAAAGCCCTACCTGCAGGTACTACCGTCGCAACTGTCCACCGCTGCTCATTGGGCGAATGGCAGGTGCTCTCCACTTCAAACCTGCTGCACTCACCGCTTAGAACTGCGCTTAGTCCATGGGAAAAAGCTTGAGCCTCATGCGTAGCCGCTCCACCAGCAGAATTACAGGCTGCAAGGTAACTTGTGCCAATGCTCCCGGTGCTCGTGCCGCCTCCGTTTTCTCTTGCAAAAGCCTCCCATGCCTGATTTACTGCCACAATCATCCCGTTCTTGTTGACTATGGCCATAAGTGTGTTGGGATCATGTTCGCGTCCCTGCAGGCGCGTGTGTGCCGTGTATAGTGAACATAGAGCATTACGTGAAATGGTGTCGTTTTTGATACCGTTAAGAATAGCTGGTGCTGCCATTTGAATTCTCCCCATTATTCGTCAGACCTGATGGATTGATAGTCGGCATCCCGGCATAAGTGCCTTACCGTATAATTTGCGGTGTTTGCAAGGCGGATAGTGCCGGCATTACTAAAGCCATAGCAACCACCTAGGCGGATGTTGCCTACGACCTGTTATCGTAAGCTTTGCGGATGGATGCTAGTGGGCGAACGTGTATGTACAGCGCCTCCATACTTGCTGCAAGCCGCTCCCGTGAATTGCGAAGCAGCCAACGTGGGTAGCATGCCACTAATTACCAGGTGTAGGTTTCAATTGGATTGGCAACTGCGGTATTTTAGTATTGAGGCGCATCTTTGCTAACATTTTGTTAAACTAGATGCAATTTACACTTTGGCAACGACGTTATATCGCACCAACCAGATACCGTGCAATCATGTTATGAGAACGCTCGAGGCCGTTCAGTCAAATTCAAATCGGATATGAGGGCAACCATGGTATATGCAAAGGGTCGGCCAACTGTTCGCACTGCTCTGGTAACGGGCGCGTCGCGAGGTATTGGGTCTGCAATTGCCACGAGGTTGGCACTTCAGGGCATTAGGGTGGCACTACATTACGGTCAATCGCAGGATGACGCGATTCAGCTTGCGGCGATTCTGCGATCTCAGGGTGCGCCAGAGCCTTTCGTCGTTCACGCGGACGTGGCAGATCCGGATGCAGTAAGGGCGATGGTGTTGCGATGCGAAGAGCTAATGGATGGCGTGGATTTACTGGTGAACAACGCTGGTATATTTGTGGATACGCCGTTTGATATGGCCAATTTTGATGAATGGTCGGATACATGGAACACGGTACTTGGTACAAATCTTATGAGTGCAGTGCACGCTGTTCATACGGTTCTACCTGGTATGCGCGAACGTGGATTTGGCAAGATTATCAATGTAGCGAGCCGGTCCGCCTTTCGAGCGGAGACAACAGCCCCTGCATATGCCGTAAGCAAGGCGGGTATGGTAAGCCTTACACGGTGCCTCGCACGCGCGGAGGCGACGTATGGCATTCGCGCCTACTGCATAGCTCCTGGCTGGGTTGAAACCGCCATGGCGCGAGATGCCGTGGCTGCAATGCACGATGAAATAGTGCGAGACATTCCTATGGGCCGTATAGCCTCCGTACAGGATGTGGCAGGCGTTGCGGCATTCCTGGCCTCGCAGGATGCGGATTATCTCACTGGAATCACCATCGATGTAAACGGCGGCAGCTACCTCCATTAGCCTGTGAAAAGCAATGGCCGACGCGTTAGCATCTTTAACAGGAGGTTTTGATGAGTAGGACCCCGGCGCATCTGCACGGTGCCATTGCCAACGGTGAGGCAACCTAACCCAGAAGCACTTCCGTCCGGGCGTTCAACTTCTGCATCGGGTAGTCCTGGTGGTTAGCCTGCGGGGCGCATTAGTTCATAGCGCCACCAAGCGTCGGCCAGCCAGATGCATTAAACTGGAGCGGCCTTAACTGTAGAGTTGGAATGCCGTGATCGGCCCCATCGTAGTAGTGGTACACAAGGTAAGCCTTCCTGCGAACCTGCAATACTGAGCAGTGACCAGGACCAATGAAATTGCCACTTGTTGCAAGCAGCTGTGTGCCGCCGCCTACCATCAAGGGTTTGTCAGCAGCATCTACGTATGGCCCCTGCAATTCACGCGCACGCCCAACGCGTATGTTATAGGTGCTGCGTACGCCGCGACAGCAGTAGTCGAATGATAGGAATAGGTAGTACCAGCCGCCGTGGTAGTAGAGGCATGGGGCTTCAATAGCCGTTGATCCAGGTCGGAATGCCAGTGACTTCATGAGTGCACCTGTTTCTGCAAGCCCGGTTTGCGGATTTAACGTGAGAAGTTTTATACCCGACCAAAAGGAGCCAAATGCCAACACGGTATCTCCGTGTGGGGTTGTGAACGGGTAGGGATCAATGGCGTTAAAGTCTTCACGCCGATCGCTTTCCACCACCATTCCCTCGTCGTGCCAGTGATATGCCGAAGATCGAGGGTTAAGTGTGGGCGTGGTCATAAGGCCAATGACTGAGTGGTTGGACCCGAACGTGGAGACAGCGTAGTACAAACGAAACATTCCCTTTGTCCGGGTAATAGATGGTGCCCAAACACCTCTGCTTCCAGGTACAGCCTTTCTTGCCCATGATGGCACGTCGTGCATGAAAACCTTGCCCACGCGCTGCCAGTGGACAAGATCCTTCGAGCGGTGTATAAAGATACCGGGACCAGTGGAAAATAGGTAGTACCAGCTGCCATCTTTTGTAATTACGGGATCGTGGATGTGGCGCGCTGGTGTACTCGCACTGTTTGTTGCACCAATGCAGACTAGCATTGCCAAAACCCCCATCCACCAAACTGCGGGTCTTGTCGTTCCATTCATCACCAGCACTTCCTCCCTCTTAAGTACGCCGAACAGCTCATTGTATACTACCACGCCTGGTTTGCCATATCAAGCTCAATGATAGCGTAAATGCGCCGGTGCCAAGAAGTGATGCTGTGGAGACCAGAATGCAAGAAACAGGGTGTTATGGGGTAAGCTAGCTCAGGCAAATTGCACTTATTCTGCAGTGTTAATTCCGACGTGCATCAGCCGTTCAAACCCACATGAAAGGCAACCTATATGAAGGCGAATTCACCGCTTTTGCCGATTGGGATATTGACTCTCATGATTGTTCTTGCCCTTGTAAGTATGACAATTCTTTATCACATGGGCGATAACACCGTGCAAACATATAAAGCACTTGAATTAAATGGTGCTACAGCAAAGGGCGTAGTAACCGACATCACCACCTATAAGAGCGCCACGTACCTTCATTATTCGTTTGACGCGAATGGTATGGCCTATAACAGCTATCAAGCTGTTCGACAGGGAGATATTCAGCCAGTCAACAGCCCGGTTATAGTGCGGTACTTGGTAACCAACCCATCGCAGAACTTGGTAATGGTGGGCGATCCTGTTGCATCGGCAAGAAGCTATAGGGACTTCTTTAAATACGTTGCAATGTTTCTGGTTCCAGCCTACGGGCTTGCCGTACTACTCCTGTATCTGTCGCAAATACAGGCAGCTTAACACGTCGTTCCGTGAGCCGCTCATTTTGGGGCGCTGCGATTAACGGTGGTCTGGGTGCTAGGTGTCACCGGTGGGCATCCAAACAAGAAGGGGCGGCACCGAAGCAAAGCGCATTAGAGGGCTAGTACAAAGCGCTCTCAAGCCGATCAACCGAGCACCGACAGGATTAAGGAATGCAATGATGGCGAAATACTCCAAGAGCGTGCCGTGCCGCCTCTACGCTATCCTCGCACGGGAGGCGCCCGTTGGCGTCGTGTTTCGACGCGGGCCCAGCAAGTGGGTGCAGACGATAGGCTGGGACACGTCCACGGACAAATTTACGCCCGGGCAGTGGTTTCACGGGCGCATCTACGAGAGGCGCTGCGATCTGTCTCCGAATGGGACCCTGCTAGCCTATTTCGCCATGGACCTGAGTTCGAGCAACCCGCACAGCGACCGCACCTACGCGTGGACGGCTGTCAGCAGGGCACCGTACCTGACCGAGCTTGCAGTCTGGCCTAAAGGAAACTGCTGGGGTGGAGGCGGACTGTTTGAGTCCAACTGCAAGTTCTGGCTCAATCACGACAGCGGTATGACGGACCCAAATCCGAACTACACTCCGCAGGGCTTAACGGTCACCCATGACGGAGGTGGTGCGGGGGAAGACTGGCCCATCTACTCCGCCAGGCTGGAGCGCGACGGCTGGCGACAGGCTCAGCAAATGAAGGTAGAGTACACACGTACCAACGCGGGCTTAATCACGCACGTTCCAGGAATCCACTACAAACAGAATCCGCGCGGCAAGCAGATGCTGACGATGACCAGGACGTTGTCTGGCTTCAGGAGTGACGAGGACATTGACGTTAGTTATGACGAGGGTAAGCACTGGCATCTAAAAGGCGCGGCGTGGGCTGACTGGGATCAGCGAGGGCGGCTGGTGTTCGCCAGGGACGGCAGGCTGTTCGCCCTGCACGCCGAGGACATTGGCCTTAAGGAACCTCAGGAGTTGATAGACATGAATAACCACAAACCCGCACCCACGGAAGTTCCTGAGTGGGCGAAAAGTTGGTAACGCGAGCTACCGACTATTGCTAGTATAGGTGAGTTTCAAGGCATCTGGTACCTGCCTAATGTCTAGCTGTGGCACACGTGTATACATTACAGAAAACAACATCACAGTGCGCGCAACCGGCTCTTTGCCTCAGCGTGGAAACGCAATTCCGAGGATGATGAACTCTCCGTGTGTGCACCTAAAGCGGCATTCGAGCACCGGTACCCCCGCAATATTCGTTAGGGATGTAATTGGCGCTGGTTAAAGCCTAATCTTATTTGCGGTTCCTGTCATCGGGACTTCACCTTCTCGATGACACATGCTGATTACGCGAGAAAACGATCTGCGGGCGCGATCTGGAACTGAACAGCGCTTTGGTTAGTGTTGTTGCCGCAGAACCACGGCTTAACCCTATCGAGATCTGGCAGGTTGGTACGGCAACATTACCGCCAGTCTCATGAGGCTTAAGGGGATAGTGAAGGCAATAGACACCCTGCAAAGAAAAGAAGCCGGTTGGCGTCATTGCCATCCGGCTTCAATTGGGAGCGGGGGTCAGATTTGAACTGACGACCTTCGGGTTATGAGCCCGACGAGCTACCAGGCTGCTCCACCCCGCATCGTTAAATCGCCGGAGTACGCTGCACTTCCATCACCCGGCTGATGAAATAAGTATGCCACAGGCGTGCCGGTTTGTCAAGGAATAAATCCCGCGACGCGTGCTCCTGGTGGTCACGATATGCCTCGATGGGTGAGGCGGGGTAGCATGCGTGCCAGTAATTGGTGCAATACCTGAGGGCGCTCACTGTGCCGAGGAGGTGTTCGCACCTTTCAGAAGTATCATGTCCCAGTAGGTAAGATCTGGCAGCGTTACAGTGATCCATGGACCGTGCGGCGATGTGCCTTTTTGGAATAGTAGGCGGTGTAACTTGCCTGTAGCGCTATCTGGTGTACCCGCGAATACTGCAGTAACCTTCTGCGTGCCCGTGTATATACGCACATGAAGCGGCCCAACTGGCTCAGGGGCTTTGCAGGTCCGCTCATTATCGCGCCAGGTATCCGTTGTAGCGTTAAGCAAGTTGATAAGCTGCACCGTACGCCACTGCGACCCTCGTGCCCCAAATGTCCATATGGCACCAGGTTTTGCGGTAGTGCTGGTTCTGTTGCCGGTAATCTCTATGCGAACGGGCCGCACTACGCCGCCGCTTTGGAGTACGGCTTCGTTGGCTGTCTGGAAAGTGTACCAGCGCTCAAGCTCGGCTAGCAGTTTGTGGCCCGCCACCAGGCTGGCATTAGGAAAGTATTCGTTGCCCAATAGCCGCAC
>JAJZFK010000455.1:0-1146 GCA_021805405.1 bacterium | reverse complement strand
GCACATCGTCGCCAAGTTCAATGTGAGTTGCTCCCGAGGCAAAGATGACCGCATCGGTGAGTAGGACGCCGGGCGTGTTAAATCGGCCGGGCTCACCATCCGAGCGGCGATTGGAGGCAGCACGGTCCATATATGCGGCGAGGATTACCGCCTTACCACCGCTCCAGATATGAGCATTGTTGATCACTTCCTGAAGCTGCTGATAGGTGTGTTGATCTGGCGACCAGCATTCGACGTACACCGCGTCCTCGCCAGAATGCGCAGCGGTATCGTAAAGGCCATATCCGCCCACATTATTGAAGATTACCGCCTTATGTAGGTCGTTGCGTGCACGGGAGATGAACGGGGCGAAGGTTTTCCACAATGTAACAGGTGTGCCGTTTTCCGTAAATAGCGGCCCTAGATTACCTACCTGATCCGCTTGCCAGCCGTCGAATGGGTAGGTTTTAAAGACCAGCTTCTCCTGGTGCAGCAGCCAGTTCTGCCATGCGGTGTTAGCCGGATTGAACAGGCATATTGCGCTGGTTGCCCAGCCATGTGGCATGGGCAGGCTAACCTGGTGGTGTGCCTCTTTGTCGCGATAGAGCCCCCACGCGGGCAAGATGCCCAGGGTGGCGTAATCTGCCCATCCGCCATAGACGAGGTTGTAGTTCATACAGACCATTCCGCGTTTGTGTGCCGCAGTGATTAGCCTGGTAATGGTAGATCTGTAGCATTTGCGGCCCGCTATGTCGGTCCATTCCTTTGCGGGAGCCTCGCTACGAAACTCAACTGGTTCGTCATGACGGAATTGCCAATCGTAAAACTGAAGGCTGTTGATGTGGTAATTGACAAGATGGCGGATGGTGGATGCCGCGCTAGTTTCCACCTGCCTTCCGTAGCTAGAGACGAACCCGTAGCGCGGATACCTTGTCCAGGTAGACGAGACGTCTACCGCAGTCGAAACCCGAAGCTGCTGGGCCCCATTTGTGAACACAGCAGAGATGAGATAACCAGTAAAGTCCTTCCTCGGCGGGTACCACTTAAACGGTACCGCTACAGTGTGGCCGGCTGGTATCTCTACCCGAGTAGGCGCTGGTGCAAATACGCCGACCCCCAGATCGCTCGCAGTTACTTTGAGTAACCCGCTGAACTGCACAATTCCCC
>JAJZFK010000358.1 GCA_021805405.1 bacterium | reverse complement strand
CACGAAGGAAACCACGCGATATCTCCCTGGTAGATGATTATCTGCCCTGGCTACGTGTGCGAACCGGTAACCCAGCAGCAGACTACTTTGACAATGGCGTAAACTGTAATTCGCAGGTAGCCAGACCGTGGGATAAGGATGAGGCTCTGCATCCTTCCACATGGATAGTGAGCGAGGGACAGGACTTTTTACGTCGCCGGGATACGCGCAAGCCCTTCTTTCTCTACCTGGGCTTTCATAGGCCGCATCCACCCTACGATCCGCCTGCATGGGCCTTTGAGCAGTACCTGGACTGCCCAATGCCACCGCCGGTCCTTGGAAAATGGGCAGGCGATTCGTTTGCGCCGTATAGTGACGACTGGCGTGCCGATCCTTCGTTCGCCACATTGTCACCAAGGGCTTTGCAGCGGGCGCGCGCGGGTTATTATGGCCATATGTCGCATATAGATCTCCTGATTAACCGATTTCTTGAAACACTTGCAGAGTACGGTGAACGGCAAAACACAATCGTCTGCTTCGTATCGGATCATGGAGAGATGCTTGGTGACCATGGTGCATTTCGGAAAGGTCTGCCCTACGAAGGATCCGCGCGAGTTCCGCTCCTGTTAAGCGGTCCTGGAATTCCCAGGCGTACGGTTTGCAGTGACCGTGTGGTGGAGCTCCGCGACGTGATGCCTACGCTGTTAGACGCGGCAGGATTAGAGACTCCTCAAGGCCTGGATGGCAGAAGCGTACTACCCCTGAACGATACCGCTCCTTGGCGCACCTACCTTCACGGTGAACATCTTGCCTGCGGGCAGTCACTACAATGGCTAACGGATGGTCACTGGAAGTACATCTGGTGGTCGGGTACAGGTCGGGAGCAGTTGTTTAATCTCGACGTTGATCCCTATGAGCTTCATGACCATGCGGGGGCACCTGAGGCTGAAGCCTGGAGGGGGCGAATGGTACAGGAGCTTACTGGCCGCGAGGAAGGCTTCGTACAGGATGGCGCGCTGGTAAGCGGGTGCACGGTGAAACCGTTGTTAGCGACAGCGATGGCGTCCTGACAACGGTGGTGAACTGTAGTGCGCTTGGGTTTTGGGGTGTGCCACGGGTACCGCACTCTCATGAAGACGACGAATAGAGGACTATGGTGCAAAAGCAGCTCATTATGAGACCGGCGATCGGCCTTGCAGTTTACCTGTTTGCATTTTCATTCTGCATAAGCGCTCATGCTCAAATCGCGTTTAGCGCGCGATACTACTTCCCCCCTGGCTCAAAGAAAACCAGCCACTATCACATCTACCTTATGCAGATCTCTACGGGTAGAGTGAAACAATTGACTGATAGCCACTGGGACGACGTGGATGTCCATTTCTCCCCGGATGGCGAACACCTTGGGTTTATACGCCGTTCGTACGATGACAGCGACACCGGCCACTACAATGGCTCGATCTGCCTCTACAGCATGGCGAAGAGCCGCATCGTTAAGCAGCTAGCATTTACAGGCAAGAGCATACTTGGTGGACTGCAGTGGAATAGATCTGGAGGTGTGGTTTACCTGGAAGGGGGTCCCGCGCTCGCGGTAAACGGTAGCCTTGCGGCGGTACCACAGGATGCCGACCCAACTGTTTCGCCTGATGGGCTATATCAGGCAAATGAGGTATCCCACGATGGGAGAGACGGACTGGAGGTGCTGAATGTGCGAACACGCAGATCAATGTGGAAAATGTTCAGCGCAGGTTGCGCTTCTGGCATATGGGTGGCACCACATACCTACATTGTGCTGGATACCAGTGCTTGTGGGCGCGCTGGTACCTCTACGCTCCTATCGGTCACATTTAACGGCAAAACGGTACATTCCAACTACGTCGCGGTTCACGATGCACCTGGCTCCGCTGCCAAGCTACCGCCTATTGGCCAGCTCCTTGGTATGACTGCAAGCGGGTTTACGAGTTGCGTACTGATTAGGGAGTATGATGGCAACAGTACGATTGGGCCCGAATTTGGGTTCTGGCAGGTGACAGTAGCAACTGGCGCCACCACATTCATGGGTTACGGTGCGCACCTGGCATTTTCGCACACTCCTTCTGTTTATTTCACGTGTAGCAGTCGCAACCTTGCACAATACGGGAGCAGGAGAACGGTGTGGGTGTCGCAGCTTGTGTTCCATTCGCTACAAAACCATAGTTCGCGAATACTTGTTGGTGGGCTGGTGCGGGTTCGATCCGTTACCTGGCGGTGAGCTGTCGTGTTAGTCCGTTTGCACCGCACTGCAGTACCGTGCTGAGATGCAAAAGCCCTCTCTTCAGAGGGCTGCACGCAACAGTCTGTTTTCTGGTTGGCTACTAGCGCAGGGCTCGTGGGTAGGGTCTGCGTCTCAGCCGGGGCGTTCACTCCCCGGCGTCAGGCAGGCTGTAACGTGGTTGGCTACCAGCGCAACGCTCGTGGGTACGATTAGGAGCGCAATTGGGTACATCATGCTTTGGGCCGGTTGACCATGACGGCGGCTTTCAGATATACTGCAAATACCAAAGAATTAAACAATGGAGAGTGAATGAACCTGCAAGCCGCCCAGGAAATGGGCCTTAATGAGGCGGAGTATCAAAAAGTAGTTGGTATTTTAAAACGAGTACCAACGCTAACTGAGTTGGGGATGTTTGCAGTAATGTGGTCGGAGCACTGTGGTTACAAGTACTCTCGGCCAGTGCTCTCGTTATTTAAAAACTACAAAGAGGCGCAAGAGACCGGGGCACTTGAGAACGCCGGTGTTATTCCGCTGGATGACGAACTGGGTATTGTCTTCAAGATGGAGTCGCACAATCATCCATCTGCCGTCGAACCATTTCAAGGAGCAGCTACCGGCGTGGGTGGCATACTGCGCGATATCTTCACCATGGGGGCGCGCCCTGTAGCCAATCTCAATTCCCTTCGGTTTGGCCCCTTAAGCGATGTGCATAACCGCTATCTGTTTGAGCACGTGGTAGCAGGCATTGCACACTACGGTAACTGTGTAGGTGTGCCCACCGTCGCTGGTGAGATCGCCTTCAATCCCTGCTATAGTGGTAATCCGCTGGTAAACGCTATGGCGGTGGGCGTAGTGGAGCGCAAACATGTCGCCAGCGCGGCCGCAGGCCCTGCCGGTAGCCCCGTGATATATGTGGGCAGCGCAACTGGTAAGGATGGAATACACGGTGCCACCTTTGCAAGTGTAGAGCTTGGCCCAGATTCCGAGAGCAAACGTCCTAACGTGCAGATGGGGGATCCGTTTACAGAGAAGCTCCTGATAGAGGCGACGCTGGAGGCACTTGCGACGGGTTTCATAACAGGCATACAGGATATGGGAGCCGCCGGGCTAACATGCAGCACGTGCGAGATGTCGGCCAAGGCCGGGCTAGGCATGGATGTGGAAATCCGCAAGGTTCCACTGCGCGAGCAGGACATGACCTCGTACGAAATTATGCTTTCAGAATCGCAGGAACGTATGTTATGCACGGCAATTCCCGGCCGCGAGCTGGAAGTGGTGAAGGTTTTCAGGAAGTGGGGCCTTCATGCCGAGGTAGTAGGAACTGTGACAGACGACGGTTTGGTGCGCAGTAGGGATCACGGTAATGTGGTGGCGGAGGTGCCCGCAAGGGCGCTTACCGACGAGTGTCCAACTTACTACCTTGAGGCCACGCAGCCGGATTACATCGATGACAAGCAGTCGTTTGACGTTAGCATGCTGCCTGCTGCGGAGGAACTTGCGCCACCTTTAACGCCAACCGACTGCCTACACCGGCTTTTGGACTCGCCAAACATTGCCAGTAAACGCTGGGTGACCGAGCAGTACGATAGCATGGTGCAGACACAGACAGTTCACCTGCCAGGTGCCGATGCCGCAGTGTTGAAAATACGTGGTGCTCAACGTGGTATCTCCATGAAAGTTGATGGAAATAGCAGGTATTGCTATCTTGATCCGTTCGTAGGTGCCCAGATTGCAGTTGTAGAATCTGCACGCAACGTCGCCTGCACAGGAGCCAGGCCCGCGGCAGTTACGGATAACCTGAATTTCGCCAACCCCGAAAAACCCACTGGTTTCTGGCAGTTTCGCCGTGCAGTGGAAGGTATTGCGGCGGCGACCGAGGCGTTTGGCACTCCAGTAGTGAGTGGCAATGTTTCGTTCTACAACGAAACCCCAGATGGTCCCATCTATCCTACTCCCACTATAGGGATGGTGGGCATAATTGACGACCCTGATAGGGCGTGCGGAGCGGCTTTTGTGGAGGAGGGCGATACTATCGTTTTGCTGCAGGCCTACGAGCAGGTAGAGCCGGGCATAGGCGGTAGCGAATACCTTAGCGTTATTCATGGTGTTGAGGCGGGTCGTCCCCCGCAAGTGGATTTGCAGGCCGAGAAACGACTGCAGGAGTTCCTTGTGGAGTGTATAGGGAAGGGGATGTTCGCTTCCTGTCACGACGTATCCGATGGCGGTTTGGCGGTGACACTGGCGGAGTGCTGCATGCTGGGCAGAGTAGGTGCGCTGGTGCTGATGAACCCAGCAGCATGGACTGAGCAGACAACCGCCAGCCTGCTATTTGGCGAGGCACAGGGACGCGTAGTTGTCTCGCTAAAGAACGAGGAGAGTTTTGAAGTATTAAAGCAGCTCGCTGCAACCCAGCAGATTACTGCGCACTGGTTGGGCACGGTTGGCGGGGAGTTCCTGCGTATTGCTTGCGGTACAGCGGATCTCATTTCCGCCGAGGTCGCCGACTTTTCACATACGTGGCAGCATGCAATTCCCAGTCGCATGGAGACCGCAGCATTGTAGAATTGCATTGCCGACCTAAAGCCCATCAACTTGCCAAGGAACAGCTTTCACATATGATCAAGGTTCAAAACGGAATGAGATTTAGTCTACCACTCGTGATGACATGCGCTTTGTTGTCATCTGTCTGTTTGGCGGCACCGAAGCCTCTTCACCATGCCGCAAAACCTCAAAAATACCTGGGCTCGGATGTAATGGCTTCGGTGGATGGCAGCGTGATAACACGTCGCGAGGTGACCTACGTATGGGTTGAGACGGATGACAAGGCTCAACAGTCTGTTGCACGGCTACTTTTTGACGGCTGGCCGGCATTGGGATCCTCCCATCATGTGCTATCGGTGCCCCGGCAGGATATATACCAGGAACTCTATTCACAGGTATGGTCTGCAGGCACGCCGCCCTATGCAGCCATCATTTCTAATCTCATAACCGAGCACCTCGTGCGTGTCGTTGCTGCACGCAAGCACATTGTGGTGACTTCATCCATGGCCGCTCAGCAGGCCCACCTGATGTTTAACGAGGTGCGGCAGCAGCATCACTGGCGATTTTCCGATGCCCAGTTGTTGAAGCAGTTTCACGTACCGTATAATCTGCTAATCAATGACCTGACGATGAAGCTGCAAACCGAGAAGCTCTACTCCGCTATGGTGGCAGCACGGTTGGGCCATCCAATAAACGATAACGACTGGGTGGTTGTTAGGTGCCTCTATACTTCCGCTGCACCAGACGGGGTAATGTCTTCCACAAGCAAGGCAGCGGCGCAAACGCGGCTAGAAGGTCTGCTAGCCCAATACCGCAAGGGTACCTCGTTTAAGGATCTCGCCAATCACAGCGAGTATGCTACGCTTCAGCAGGACGGTGGACTTATTGGCCCCAGCCTTCGCGATACTTATTGGCCAGCACCGCTGCAGGCCGCCATATACGCATTAAAGCCGGGAGCAGTGAGCAAGCCCGTGTACTATAACGGTGGCTGGTGGGCGTTTAAGGTGAAGGCACGTGGTGCCGCAATTGGAGCCGCAAATCTGCTCACAGCGTGGAATGCCGAAGCAAGCGCTCATAGAGACATGGTGATTGTCTCACTACGCCGTGCTGCTTCTATTAAATCATCGGTTAAGCTGCCACCAGAGCCAGACGTTACGGTGATTTACCCACCAACAGCGCACCTTCCTACTCTTCCTTACACTCAACGTAGCGCGTAGAGTTAAACTCAATACGTATGCTGGTATTGCACTTGAATAACATTGGAAGACGCACCGCTCTTCAACACATAGTCCAGCATAAGTTTGTGGCGAAACCCGGGCAGATGAATGTTTACACCAAAAGTGTAGTCATGTAGGGTCTCTCGCACTGCAATCCGGGTATCCGGGTCGTAGGTTTCTGCCTTCAAGACCATCTCGAAACATCGGGATGGTCTGCATGCAAGTTCTGCATAGGCACCATAGGCCTCAATGTTTCTTATGCCACTACCACGAGTAAACATTGCATATGCCACCTCCGATTGCAGCCGCCAATTGCCCGATGTCGCCAACATCTCGGCGTTATACCGTTGGTCGCTTCCGTGAAAGTGCGAAGTGTTGAGGATGCTGGTGGATGGCAGCGCCTTGCTGAAATTTACGTTTTCATCATGCCGAAAGGCGGCAGAAAGGCCTAACTGAAGTTTAGCAGAGTGAAGCTCCCACTGCTTAATGCCATGCAGTGTTACTAAGCCTGTTGCGCGCATGGGTGCTTCCGACCCGGAACCGGTACCGGCAAATAATCCTAAAGTGAACTGCCCATCGGCAGGACGGCCTTGCTGATATTGTGCACCAATGTCACGCCCAAATGAGTGCGAAAACCCACCGTTTGGGGCGAGATCGGTGCTAACTGCTGCACGGTCCATAGTTAACAGCGTGGTAGCGGGCTGCATATTTTCCAGGCCAAACGACGGCTTTAACTGACCAAATTTGACAGTACCGGCCAGTAATCTGTGTTGCGCCCACATGTCTTCCAGCCACACGCGGTTATCATCCACATTGTGGGTGCCATACAGGTATGCGAGCTGAGAATAGATCTTAAGCGAACGCACAGGGTGCCACGTTAGCTGTGCCTTGAGGAAGCGGATGCCAAAGGTGCTGGCATGAGAGTTGACGTTTGTATACCGTAAATGGACATATCCATGTAATGCAAGAACTTTCGGCTTGGGCTTATGTACCGTCGGTGAGGAACCCATAGCAGGCGCAGCCGCCAGCAAGCTTAAGTGTATGGCGACGATCGCAGGTAATCGCAACTTTGTAGATCCCCTGTGGAGGCCCCAAATGCAGCTCCACGGCGTAGTGTAAACCATAAATTATAATGCTCATTTGGCCTTCTGCCAGCAGCCGTTTTTACTACCTGATAACGCGCGCTCAACACCTCACCAGTTCAAAGGAATTACGGTGATAAACGTGACAGAGCAGAGTCGCCAGCGGCTCAATGAGCGTGGTGCAAACAATGCGATTATTATAGCAGGCAATTAGACAACCTGTAAAAGCCGTGCGAAGCAACATTGCAATGGAAGGCTACTTAGCCGAATTTCCAAATAGCATGGTGGTGCCCGAAGTCATGCTTGTGTGCACGACTTCGGGAATCTAAAGTGACGAGGCTAATTGCTCCATTTCCAGTTTTTTACGGCAGGCATGTCGTCGCCATGAATGCGAATGTAGTTTCGGTGGGTAGTGCGCATGTCACGCATCTGTTGACGAACATGGGCGGCTTTCACTCCAAGTTGCGGTGTGCGGTCAATGACGTCCATCACCAGGTGGAACCTGTCGAGGTCATTCATTACTACCATATCGAATGGTGTAGTAGTGGTGCCCTCTTCCTTGTATCCCCGCACGTGCAGGTTGCTGTGGCCGGCTCGCCTGTACGTTAGCCTGTGGATGAGCCAGGGGTACCCATGAAAAGCGAAGATTACCGGCTTGTCTTTGGTGAATAGCAGATCGTACTCCCTATCGGCCAAACCGTGAGGATGTTCTGTGTCGGTCTGCAGTGTCATGAGGTCT
>JAJZFK010000091.1 GCA_021805405.1 bacterium | reverse complement strand
ATACCCATGGTACAGGTTGCTACCCGGGTGATGATGGGTAGCTCGCTCAAGGAGCAAGGCTACACTACGGGCCTTCATCCTTCGGCTGGGATAATCGCCGTTAAAGCACCCGTTTTCTCATTCCAGAAGCTTACCCTTGTAGATATTGGTCTTGGCCCCGAAATGAAGAGCACTGGGGAAATCATGGGCGTTGACGTTGAGTACCCGCTTGCACTATATAAGGCGCTAGTGGCATCTGGCATTGGTGTACCAAAGGGTGGAAGTCTCCTCATCACCATCGCAGATGCAGACAAGGTAGAGTGTGTACCAATTGTGCGCGAATTCTTTTCGTTGGGCTTCAAGATTTATGCCACAGCAGGTACTGCAACCTTCCTGCACGGTCAAGGGATATCTGCACAAACGGTGAAGAAGCTTCATGAGGGTGATGGTAATATTGTGGACCTTATACGAAGTGGTCAGGTTGATCTCCTCATTAATACACTATCCAGTGACAAGCGCATAGAGCGCGAAGGTGCGCGCATTAGACGTGCCAGTGTTGAGGCGGGCGTTCCCTGTTTAACCAGTCTGGATACGGCTCGCGCTCTGCTTGTGGCACTCATATCTCGCAAGACCACCAGTGAATTCGCACTCTACGGCGTCAGCGAATACCGCTCGTAATCTGGAGGAGGTTGATAGTGAACAAAATGAAGATCTCATCATGCTTTTGTGCACTGCTGGTTGTTCTCATCGCCACAACAACTGCGTCTGCCCAAGTACAGCAGCGAAACAGCGGCGCTGGTGCGATAGCGCAGAGTGGGAGCGCGTCAGCTTCCATGTACCAGTTGGTTTACCAGCATAACCTTCCAGCCGACGTTACAAGTATTGCGGTAGCGAATCTCGATGGAACGAACAGACAGAGCCTTATCTATCTTCGTTCGCTGCCTGGAAATTCGCCCGGCGCGAAACTTGTAATTGCTCATTGGCACGGTAGCCTGTTTATAACGGATTCTGTTACCACAATTGCTGGCTCACCGGGATTACTGGAGGTGGGCAAGTTTGCAGGCGCTAATAGCCCGGTAATTATTGCCACCTCAGATGGCGTGCGCTATTGGCAGAATGGCTCCCTGAGGACGAAGGCGTTTGCCGAATCTGAAAACATTGTGGGAAAACTGGACAAGTCAAATGACTCGTCGCGGTTGCTTATAGCATCGCCGCAAAGTCACACGCTCGCCTACCAGGTGAAGCTTGCGCCTGCAGGGAATGCTCTCGTTAACCCTGTTCCCATGCCTGCCTCCTCTTCCATTTTTCGCATGGATCTGCGGAGTACTCCGGTTGTACTTCAGAACATGGGCTTACCAGCGACGCTTGTTGCGGGCGGCATAATGGGGTTGTGGAGAACTGATTTGGCGTCCAAGCTACTGCTTTACTACCTCGTATCTGCCCATCAACAGAATGCACAAGGCAAGACGTTTGGGGCTGCCAGGTGGAGCGTAATGTTTGTAGACCCAACTGCCGTGGTTCCCAAGTCTCTCTACACCACACCGGTGTTGCCCGGCAGCATACTAAGCGTGGCGCACAATAGTCCCCTTCTACCCCATTCACCGGGATTGCTCGTGCTAACTGGCAGCAACAGCACAGGGACGGGTACTGGTCTCTACTTCTTTAGATTAGTAGCTAACTAGGGTGTTGCCCTGATGGTCAACTCCTCAGAGGGAAGGAACTACAGACTAATGAGTGAACGAAAAATAGCGGTCGTAACAGGCGCAAGCAGTGGAATTGGTGCCGCAATTGCGCGCGATCTTGCAGCACATGGCTACCACCTCATTCTTGGTGCAAGGCGGCTCGACAAGCTGAAGGAGGTGGGTACACCGTTTGGTGCGGATTGCCGACATCTGGATGTAACCAGTGAACAGAGTGTAACGGAGTTCTGCACGTCCCTAAATACCGTCTCAGTACTGGTTAACAATGCCGGCGGTGCGCTGGGCTTAGACTCTATTGAAAATGCCGTGGAAGAAGACTGGCAGCAGATGTATGACACGAATGTGTTGGGCCTAATGCGTGTAACAAGGGCGCTTATCCCGGCGCTTGAGGCAGCAAATCCTGGTCATGTAGTGAACATCGGGTCTATTGCCGGCAGAGAGGCCTATCCCGGAGGCGCAGGCTATAACGCCGCCAAGTTTGCGGTAAAGGCAATCACCCAGGTTATGCGCATGGAGTGGCTGGGCAGGCCCATCAAGGTAACTGAAGTGGCACCCGGTATGGTGGAGACCGAGTTCAGCCTGGTACGGTTTAAAGGAGATGAAGAGCGCGCCAGCAAGGTTTATAGCGGTCTAACGCCGCTAAGCGCTGCCGATGTTGCCGATGCGGTAGTATGGTCCGTTACGAGGCCGCCCCACGTCAACATTGACGAAATTGTGATGAAGCCCCTTGCCCAGGCTTCGGCAACCATGGTTTCGCGAACCTAAGATGAACGACACATTTCACCAAAACTATGTTAGTCTCGCAACCCACGCGGCGTACTACAACTTAAGCGAGTCTCGGTCACGAATTCTGGTCACAGGCAGCGAAGCCCTCACGTGGCTGCATGCACTGGTATCAAACGACCTGAGGAAAATGGACGACCAGCCCAGGGTCGCAAGGTTCGCGTTTTTCCTCGACTCCACTGCACATGTACTCGCCGAAATGCGCATCTTCATGGTGACATCTGAACAGTTTACCGGACAAGAAGGACTGTTGATTGACACCGCAGCGGTAAACGGTTCCTCGCTGTTGCGACTACTCGACCGTTACATTATCACCGAGGACGTGAAACTACAGGACGTATCATCTCAAACCGCGTGCATAGCCATACAGGGCCCGAATTGCTTAGAATATTGCGATGAGGCTGATTGGTGGCATTGCGATCTTACAGGTTTTGGCGGAAGCGTGCTGATGCTTAGCAGCCCCGAGCATCGCGATGAATGGCTAATATCTCATCACAACCTACCGTGTGCTTCCGACGAAACATGGGGTACCGCCCGCATTGAGTGCGGACTCCCGCAGTGGGATTTAGAACTGACACCTCAAATTCTCGCAGCCGAGGCGGATCCACGCCGCGAATTTTACAGTGTTACAAAAGGCTGCTATCCTGGTCAGGAGATCCTCGCCCGCATAGACAGCCGCGGCCATACTAACCGTCAGCTGTTTGTGCTGACTGCAGAACCAGGAACCCCAATCGTACCCGGTACAGAAGTTTACCTATCCGGTAAGAGGGACCGCCCTATTGGAGCCTTCTGTTCATGCTCGGGATGCTCTCCCGCATGCAACTGTTCAGCGATAGGCCTGGCATTCCTTAGAACTGCTGAGGTATCGCAAGACGACACCCTGTTCACTTCCGCTGGCATTCCACTTACTGTAACAGACCAGCCAAGAAGAAGATGCATTAGCTATTGAGTGGTACCAGTTCTGCAACCAGCCAGATAAAACTGACAACCGGTGCAACCATAGCGCTCGTTGTTATTAATGCATTTTGGGGGCTCTCGTCGGCGTCCGCTAAAACTGCGCTAACATTTGTGGGCCCGTTTGCGCTTACCTTCTTTCGTTTTTTTCCGGCAGGATGTCTGCTGCTCTATTTATCGCGCAGAGAACTACCCCAACTGGTAATGAAGTGGCAGGATACTGCAAAGCTGCTCCTCATAGCTGGCGTAGGAATAACGCTTACCTACTCCATCTACTTCACAGGGCTGCAGCGAACAAACTCAACGGATGCCAGTCTTCTCTTCGCCTGCGAGCCAATCCTTCTCTCAATTGCTGCTACCGCATTTTTGCGCGAGAAGCTTTCAGCGGTACAGTGGCTGGGGTTGCTGGTGGGGTTGTATGGCATATGGGTAATTGCCGGCAGAGCCGGGGGCAATTGGCTTGCGCTATTAGGCTTGTCCTGTGAGTGCTGCACGGCAGTACTAGCTAAGGGGCTCATTGTCCGATACCCACCGATTGCGCTGTTAGGTATGGAAATGGTGCTTGGTGGATTGCTTTCACTTCCGGGCGCACTGTTCCAGTTTAATCATCACACGCACGTAGTTATCACGGCATTGGCAACCGTAAATATCATCTATCTAAGCCTCATTTGCTCCGCGCTCTGCTATGGTATATGGTACAAACTGATGCAAACAACTCCCCTATCGCAGATGAGTGCATTCATCCTTGTGCAGCCGCTACTGGGTCCCTTTTACGGCCACTACCTTCACGGTGATGTAATAACTGCTGCCGTTCTAGAGGGTGCAGCATTTGTATGCCTCGGTATTGTGCTATCACAAATCAAAACTGATATGCCTGTAGCAAATCCCGCCGGTTCTACAGAATAACTTTCAAAAATGGCTATTGACAACGTTAGGATAGTTGGTTATAATTTCAGTAGTCTAGACTACTGAAAGTTCAGTGTTAAGGATGAGTATGACTGTCATCAACGGACCAGGAGAACTTCTGGTACTTAGCAAACAAAAAATCGACCGAAGCAGCCCACTTCCTCGACATGCGCAATTAAAAGCTATACTCCTCAGCGCAATCAGCTCTGGCGAATGGCAGCCAGGTATGAAATTACCTGCGGAAACCGAAATTGCCCGCATGTTGAATGTGAGCAAAATGACCGCAAACCGAGCTCTTACCGACCTTGCAACGGAAGGTGTCCTTGTTCGCGAATTGGGTATTGGAACGTTCGTAGTCGAGCCTCCAGTTCCTGCACCCCGCACCTATCACAACCGTGCAGCACGTCGTGCGCAACGCGTCCTACGCATCGTAACCGATGGTCCTGCGGCAAATGTAGCGGATAACGAATACCTGTGCAGCCTATTGCTGGCTATTCGCACTGCTTTGTCCCCCACGGATGCCGTCATACAGATTAGTCAAATCCCGGGAAATAACTATGTCCAACTCCTCGATGAAAATCCGGACGAGCGCTGGGTAATTATAGCGCCACTGAAACATGATATCGACGGCCTTAAGGCTCTTGGCAGAGCCCGTAGAGGCGCCGTTGTTTTGGGCGCATCCTGGCCAAACGTGGGCCTCTCCTCAATCGATAGTGATAACAGGGGTGGTGCGGCGCTAGCAGTCCATCATCTTGTAAATCTTGGCCACAGGTCTATTGGCTTACTCTTTGCAGATCCTGAATCGAGTAACACAATTGATCGAGTGACTGGCTTTCAGAGTACGATGGAGGCATGCGGCCTATCCACCAACAGTGAGTTTATCGTGGATGCGCATGACGACATGGGCATACGTCCCGATGTTAAACACGACATGGCAGCGATGTTAAGTAGCGGCAGCGGCCCAACTGCCTGGATTGCGGCTGGACCATACGTAGCAATGGGACTGCTTGAGCTTGCAGGTGAGTTGGGTCTTTGCGTGCCGAAGGATCTTTCGATAATCGGCTTCGACTATCCTACTGCCCTCGCCAATTCACATCCTGCGTTAACGACTGTGTGCCAGCCCTTGGCTGCAATGGGAGCCTCGGCCGCGCTATTGGTGATGACTTCCCAATTGGAGCTGGTTAATCACCAGTTGAAGTGTACATTGGCTGTACGTGAATCTACAAACGTGCCACCAGCCGGTCAAAGATAGGTATTAGATTGGTCCGTGGTACTCCAGTCCTGGCCACACACATGAGAGTACTAGAACCTGAAGGACCAACAAGTTAAGGAGACACTTAGATGAGACGAAGCCTGTCAGCATTTACGTTGATAGAACTGCTCGTTGTTATTGCAATTATTGCCATCCTTGCGGCAATTTTATTCCCAGTTTTTGCACAAGCGCGTGAGCGAGCCCGTACGATATCCTGTCTCTCGAACCTGCAACAGCAAGGTCTAGCGCTTACGATGTACGTTCAGGATTACGACGAAACGTTTTTCCAGCTTCCCTGGCACCAAACTACTTCGGATATCGGATGCCAGCCGAACGCTAATGTGGCATGTCCTACGATTTTTTGGAGTGATCTGCTCATGCCATACATCAAGAATCAGGGTGTTTACAGCTGCCCCAGTAATTCGGACGTGCTTTACAGCACCTGGGGTTACGTTGCACCCACCTACCGCGTAACGTATGGGCTAAGCGACTTCACCTTCAACGAAAATAGCGATCAGGGTGGGCCCACCACACTCGCGGCAATGACTGCGCCTTCAGATATTGCTGTGATTAGCGACGATCGTTACGCATGGAACTGGCACACATGCCAGCCAAACGGATCGGGTGGCTACGCCTTCTACTGGGATGTGTCTGATCCACTTTCCATTTGGGCGGGTTACGGAGATTTTAAGGGTAATTCTAGGGACCCCCGGCACTTTAATGGCCAGAATTTTACCTACGCCGATGGCCATTCCAAATTTGGTGTACTCAGTACTCCAGCGCCTCAGGATGGTACCAACTCCAGCGGGCTATTTTATGGTGCCTACAGAAGTGCAAAGGTATACAACCAGAACTACAGCGATGCTGCCTGCTCAGTACCAACAAATTGAGGGTGCCAGGCGCTTACGAAGGAGTTATTCTGGCAGTGTGTAGGGGCCGACGTCACTCCACACTGCCTGTGGAACCTTGAGATGAAAAACCCCCTTTCCAACTCTGTTATTTTCGGTACAATCATTGCAGTCGTGATTGTTCTTGCCGCCGTTGCGTGGCATATGTTTAGTGGGCCAACTGCTGGCACAAAGCTACACCAAGGAGATTATATGAGTCCCCCACCCGCAGCTTCAGCAGGAAAGTTTCATGGGGCCCACAACACTAAGTAGAGCCTAGTGATGGTTTCTTTGCCAACAAGAGAAAGTTAAATATTTCCGCTGGCCACATGAACAATGGCAGCGAGGTCAGCGGAAATATGCAAACTGCGCAAGTTATTTCTCCAGCAGCAAACGGCCACCACCCTCAGAGTTGTATCCACATGTCCTGATGGATAATATCCACCTCCATGAACGTCTCTCCACGCTCAAGGTAGCCGAGTTTTCTGTAAAATGCAACAGCAGAGATGCGCGCGTGCAGATGCGCGTAACTTCTTCCAAGCCGACGAGCGCAGTTGTGTGCAGCGTTCATCAAGGCTGTTCCCACACCAGTTCCCTGGTATTCCGGCAGTACTGCCACCTGGCGGATCTTGCACCATCCATCTTCCTCAGGTACCAGCACAAGCGCGCCTACCTCGCATTGGTCCACGATCGCCACGAAGTGATGGTTTGTTCTGTCATCACTAAGGTCCTTCGGTGTAAAATCAATTCCTAGCGGCACTCGAAGCACTACACGTCTAATGTTAACTGTGCTCCTGTAGAGATCCGATTCGTATTGCACCTCTAGAACAACTCGGGATGCCTTATCTCGTGACGCCGGATATAACATCGCGTATACCTTCCCACTCATGCCACGGGTTCAACATCACTTCCCTAACAAAGTCACCACGATCGCTTCTATAAACGCGAAAGAAGCAGGCATAGCGAATATCGCATCCAGCATTTACTGCAGCTGTATGACCAGTGAGATAGTTCACAAGGAACACGTCTCCTGGCTCACCGCGCACTTGTAAAGCAGGTGGAAGATCAACCGGTGGCATTCCTTTCATTAGAGCTTCCGGTGAATGTTCATTAAAATACCGCTCATAGAGCCTGTGACTGCCGGGCCACACCGTGAAGTTACCCTGAAAATCCGCTGTTAGCGGGCTTAACAGAATGCCTACAAGCGCCGTGAAATTCTGAATTCGACCCTCTGGAACTCCGTTGGTTGGCGAGTGCATTCCATCAAGGTGTGGATTTGGCTTCGGTGGCCACGCGTATTCTGCTGGAAATCGAAGCGCAACCTGTCCACCTGTAACTGGCTTTAACGGCGCA
>JAJZFK010000238.1 GCA_021805405.1 bacterium | reverse complement strand
AATCCGGCCAGGAGCCGTGGTGACGCGGGAGGAACAACGAGGATGGCTGGTGTGCGCTGGAACAGGACGTAACGCAGTTCGATGGCAATCAGGATGTGTTCATCTACCGAACCACAAACGGGGGCGCAAGCTGGCAAAAGTCCACAACCATACAGACTCCATATATCAACGACGAACTGCTGAATGACTCGTTCAGTCCGCTAGAATATGGGCTACATTTTACTGATGCGCAAAATGGTGTGCTTATCGGCGAGGAGAGTACTTCGGCGATAGTTGGCGGTTATACGCATCTGTCAACGTTTGTTACATCAGATGGGGGCACAACGTGGAAGCGCCTGTCTACAACGATTTCCCTTACAGGATATGATAGCGGAACCGATGGTGTTTATCCCGTGATTTCGTTAGGCTGGGATCCTGCTAATCCTAAAAACGGGACAATCTTCGGGTCTTTGGGTGGCTACTTCGACCCTAAGACTGGCACAAATTATGGCACCTACACCTTAACTACGAACGATGGGGGGCATACTTGGACATATGGAAACTCTTATGCCGAAGCCTATGACCTGTACTACTTCTTTTTTCAGCGGCTGTTTGTATTTGGCGGTAACACCTTCAGTACCATGACACCGGGCGGGGTAGCGGGCTTTAGAAACTCTGGTGCACTGCTCACCAGTTTGTTAAGTGGGTGGGTGCCGTTTGTAGATGGTAATAGTAACGGTCTTAACACAGATCCTCATTCGCCCTATGTAGTGGATACTGCGTATGGTACCGATGCAGCCCAAAAGATGGATGCCCCGGATGGTCCACACCTTTATCAGACTACAGATTCCGGAAACACCTGGAATCAGGTGATGCATCCACTAGAGCTGCCAACCTCCGTGTTCATTACTGGCAGCAATCTTAGCTTTCAGGCTCAAGAGGTAGGTACGGTACCAGGAGGTGAGTGGATGTGGGATCCCGATGAGAACGGCGGACCATTGGGTAGTCAAATTGGAAGGTCGATTGATAGTCTTATATCGCGTTCGTTTATGGGCTACTGTATCTCCTTCTTTCCGGAGGGCAGTATTGAACAGGCTGGTGCTACTCAGGAAGACGCTTCGTCTGATATCAATCACGGCCGAAAGGTTTTCATGTTAGACCCGGGGTTCAACAAAAGTGGAGGGTCTAACTGGCTCCTAAGCTTCAACTTTAATGATCCACAGGTAGGCATAGCGCAGGTTGTGCCGAAGTGTTATGAGTCCTCTACTGGTGATTTTGGCAATACCAAACTTCTCGTAATTCAGTTTGTCAATAAAGGCACCAAATCTGCTTCCAACGTTACCATCGACTCTATTACATCCAATCATGGGGTAACTTTTCAGGCTGCTTTCCCCCTTAATATCGGTGCAATTCCTCCGCTGTCGAGTACGGATATTCCGCTTGGGAGTTATACAACCTACACTCCTCCATGTTATATTGTTGAGAATAACCTGCCAACTAGCGGTACGCGGTATAGCATTACGGTTACCGGTACTTACGGCAACGGCCAGGTCTTCAGGCAGACGCTGTTTACCCGGGCGTAATGAGATTACTGTAGGTTGGCAGTAGTTACTATTTGGGCCGGCTGTGGTACAAAACTGTCCTGCCGGCCCGAAGCTATGTCTGCACACCTAGCATTGCCCAAAGATGGGCAGCAACGAGAGCGCGCCATGGTGAAAACTGGGCGAGCCACTCTTTTGCATAGAATTCGCTTACCTCTGCCGGTAACCCAGGCTGCATCTGCATACTTCTGCGAAGTGCCGCATCGCCGTGCAACGAGCCATCAAGGTAGCCGTATCCCCTAAGGAGGGTATAGCTCGCCGTCCACTGTCCGACTCCCTTAATCCCCATAAGTGCTGTGCCCACCGTTTCGGGGTGGGTAGCGGCCTCATGCGAGTCTAGGTCTAGTGTGCCATTACTCACCAGCTGCGCCAGGTTTGAGAGCGTAGACGCTTTTGTGCGCGACAATCCCGCTGTTGTAAGTTCATCAACAGGAATGGCTGCAATGCGTGATGGGTCTGGATGGCAGAATAGCCCTGTCGAATGTTGTGCGCCAGTGCGCTGTATCAACCGACGGCGGATAGAGATAGCAGCTGCAAGGCTAATCTGCTGGCCTAAGATCGCCCATGTTATGGCCTCAAAGGGGCTGGACGCTGTGGGTATTCGCAGGCCTGGATGCGTGCGAATCATGCGGCCCAGCACATCGTGGTCGCGATATTGTGTCTCAAACGGTTCAATTGTCTGCGTAAGGCCAAGCATCCGGTTGACCGTCAATCTCAGGCGTTCGGCATCCCCATGGTTAATTGGCCCATCAACTGAGAGTTCAGCAGTGGCCACTGCTGCTTTACAATCTATGATAATGCACGCGGGGTTGCCATTCCAGTGTAGTGCTTTGTGAATGCAACCGTCCCTAACACAGGAGTCTAGTCGCGAGTTGTCTCGCGAGTGGAATGCCATTAGTTCCTTCGTTCTGTAATGAACAGGCAGATCAATTTGGCATCCTACAGTTTGTGCAGGCATCTAATTTACCGGCTTTCTGTCTTATGGCACGTTCCACCCGTACATCGTCGAGGTGTATGTGCCCACGCTCGTTTCTCTTCGTAAATGGGGGGACGACGACAAATTGGTACCCGTTGTAAACCTGGCACGAGATGAGCGGGCTGCACGCGCCAAACTCAAAGCAAAAAAGAACGTGCGCGCTGAAATGTATTGCTACACATTCAGCGCGCACGAATTGCGATACCGACTGGCCTATCGCCAGAGCTTTAGCAGTACTACGCCGTGTGGTGGTACTACGTAGCCAATAGCGCCAGCATGTGTTCCTACGTCTTTGTGCAACCAGAGATCACGTGCCTTCAGTCGGCCGGTGAGACCCAGCTGCTTCCATGTGGCCATAACCTTCATTGGCTGAAAGCCGGTGTTGAGTAGTGCTACTGCGTGTGAGCCATCCGCTAACGGCCGCACCCACACCTGCTCTTGAGGGTTGTACACGACTCGACGTGCCGTTTCGCCTAGAGGATCCTGGTTGATAGCCAGTACCTCATCATTGGTGAGGATAGCCTTGGTGAACGGACTAAGGTTCGTCATATCGCAACCCACAAGTAGCGGCGCTGAGAACATGCACCACATGCTGATGTGAGTGAGCTGTTCGTTGGGTGTAAGGCGCGAAGGATGCGGATGGCCCCAGCCTACGTCTCCAACCACCAGCATATCCGGGTCATTCCAGTGGCCGGGGCCGTTGTATCTGCCAATGGGTGCCTGTGCGTTGATGATACCGATTAGGCTGCCCCAGCTGTCGTTAATGTCGCCCGTTGTGCGCCAGCAGTTACCCCCCGCTCGTGCACCCCATTTCCACACATCGCCCATGCCATACTGGCAGAAACTGAACAGGATATCACGATCGACCGTATCGAGCGATTTGCGCATGACCCAGTATGGCAGCGCATAGTACTCTGTGCCAGTTCCAACGGCTACATTCTGGTAGGAACACCAGTCGTACTTAAGGTAGTCAACACCCCACTTGGCATACGACTGTGCATCCTGCAATTCGTGGCGGTAGCTGGCCGGGAAGCCGGCACATGTGGTTGGGCCAGGAGATGAGTAGATGCCGAACTTAAGGCCCATGCTGTGAATATCCCTGCCTAGCTGGGCCATATTTGGGAATTTTTGATTGGTGGTGATGACGCCCTGCTTCGTTCGGGGGCCCTCCCATGTATCGTCGATGTTGACATACTGGTAGCCGTGGGCCGCTAGCCCGCTAGAGATCATAGCCTGTGCAGAGGCCAGCATCTTTTGCTGATCGACAGCACCTGCCCATACGTTCCACGAGTTCCAGCCCATAGGCGGCGTGAGTGCGAGTTTGTGCTTGCCGCCTACAATTACGAGTTGCCGTGTTGTATGACCGCGTCGGCCATTTACAATGAGAGTAACATTCCATCGTCCATTATGGGGCAGGCTACCGCTTATGATGCCGGTGCTGCTGTTGATTTTAAGACCCGCAGGAAGTCCTTTTGCATGAAAATAGAGCGGCGCCATGCCAGTTGCCGGGACTCGGAACAGGAATGGATAGTGAGGTGTGGCACCCACAATTGGCGCGCCATGAATTTCCGGAAGCGGGCTAGGCTTGGGGATGACCAATCGTGGTGGTGCAGACGGTACCGACGCGGCCTGAGGCAGCCCCACGTGGTTAGGTGTTAGCGTAAAATAAGCGTCTGCCCAATCGGCATGGTCAAAGTCTATTCCAGCCGTACCGGGGTTTACAAGGAAAGTGACTGATTTCGCGCCTGCTAGGTTTACGTCAACTGGCTTGGCAGCGTCGCCATAACTCATAACGCCAGAGTCAAACCGGAGGTGCCCGTCAACCCAAACCTGAAATACCACCTTACCCTTGCCCTTGGTCTCGTCATCCAATCCAACCATAGCGTGAAAGCTCTGCGCCGTCTTGTTCAGGTCCACCATCAATGTTGATACAGCATGAGTACCAACGCCCGTACTGTATACTACCTGGTCAATGGTAATGGGATTGCCGTCTACACTCTGGTTGGTGCGTGGTGAGCCAAATCCCTGCGTCATGTAGCTGAGATTCACCTGAGAAAGGTCAAACCTGTCTCCAACAGGTGCCTGCTGTTCGAAATATGCATCCTCAGCCATGCATCGTGCACATTTCTCGGCGTGGTCCGCTTTAATCGCATGTGCATTGAAGCCTAGCGCAGCAACGGCGCCAGTCCACGCAGTCGCGTACAGCGCGGCTCTGCGCAAATTCTTCTTTGAGTGTGCTTTATATTTGTGGGTCAACTGTGTACTCTCCTTACCAGTCGCTGTGTCGATATTCCTGCCACACGCGGTTATATACTTCCGCTGTCTGCGCAGCAATGAGCGCCCAGTTAAATGTCGATTCAACTCGATTAAAGGCATTGCCAGCCATTTCGTGGGCCTGTTGCGGGTTCAGAATCATGTGCAAAAGTCCCCACGAGAGGCTGTCAGGGTTATTCAGCCAGGTCTGCAACCCAGTTACACCATGCTCAACTACCTCTTTGAGCCCCCCTGCATCCGATACTACCACGGGGCAGTGTGCAGCCATTGCTTCTAATGCCACAATGCCAAATGGCTCATACAAGCTCGGGAAGCAGGCAACATCTGCAACCCTGTAGAGCCGCAAAAGCGACTCGTCTGGCATGAAACCGGTGAAGAAGACCTGTTCCCACACTCCTAGTGCACGAGCCTGGTCCATGAGGTGCTGCCGATAGCCACCACCAGCTATTACGAGTTTGCAGTTAGGGTAAACCGACCGCACACGTGGAAAGGCGTCAATCAGCACCTGGCAACCCTTTTCCCGCACGCCGCGACCAACAAACATGATGATCTTTTCGTGTGGGCTGGCAAATTGCTGCCGAAAGGCGGCCGCCTCCGCTGGTGGAAAGTCAAAATCAAACTTGTGCCAGTTCACGCCGTTGTAGATGATGTCTATTTTGTCGCCAGGCGTTTGCAACGCGTACTCCACTTCGCCGCGCATAAATGCCGAGCAGACAATTACCCTCCACGCTTCCGTAATGAGCCTTCGCTCAATATGATCGATGTAACGCGATATTTCAGAATGGATGCCGTTGTTCCTTCCGAACTCCGTGGCATGAATAGTCGCGACGAGGGGTAGTTTGTAACGATGTTTTAATTCTTCTGCGCAAAAATGAGCCAGCCAGTCGTGAGCATGAAGGATAACTGCACTCTTCTGGGTGAGCTTCTTAGGGTCCTTCAGTTTTTTTGAAGAAGCCGAGGTGGGTGCCAGCCAGTCCTTGATCAGGATATCGGCTCTATCACGCATGGCTGCGTTTAGCTGGTGTACCCAGTGAACAAAATCGTTGTAGCCGCCATCTGCAGGGTATGGCATGACGCGGTGAACGTGCACACCGCGTACGACTTCGTCATCCGGCGCGCCGTCGTGGTGGCAGGTTACCACGTGCACTTCCACGTCCTTCAATGCGGCTAGCTCCCACGCCAGCTCCTCAACGTGCCGCGCGATACCGCCAACGATGCGGGGAGGATACTCCCAGCTTAACATAAGAATGCGCAAAATAGCCTCCGTCCTCAACTCAGTCTTAGCCGCGGTCGGGCAAAAGCGGCACTACACGTGTATAAATGCTACTTGAGCATTTGAGAATCCTGCCAGATTTTGTAACTGCATCGGTAATTTTGTGTTGTGTCGTCCTTGACTCACAACGGTAATTGTGATATGATGATATATACCGATATATCGGAATATATTTGAACGGAATGTAACCATGTTTGATCGATCAAATCAACACAATCGACATCACCATCAGTTTGGCGGTCCCGGTGCTCGCGGACGCGGCCATGGTCGCGGCATGGGGGCTGGTAGGCCGCATCATGGAGAAGTCGAGCAGTTCGAGGGCGAGTATGACCATAGAGGTCCTGGTGGGCAACGAGGCCGCGCACGCCGTGGTGAAGCCCGCTTCCTGTTGCTAGACGTGCTAAAGGACGGACCCCTGCATGGGTACGAAATAATTCGCCTGCTTCAGGAGCGAAGCGGCGGAGCGTATGCACCGAGCCCAGGCACTGTCTATCCAACCTTGCAGCATCTTGAGGATGTTGGCCTGGTAACGGTAGCCCAGGACGAGTCTCGCAAGGTTTACCAGCTTACAGACCTGGGTAAAGCGGAACTGGCCGAACACGCCGATGAAATCGCGATCTTCTGGAAGCAGTTCAGCCAGCCAGCCGTCTCTAGCGCATGTGGCGCTGAGGCTGCTTTCCTGAAACATGAAACCGAAGACCTGCTACGTGCCCTGTGGTTTGGAGCAGAGCGGCTGATGAACAGCGACAACGCCGACGGCCTTAAGTCGTTGCGTCAGACAATTGAGCGCTGCAAAACAGAAGTTCGGGCAATTATTACGCAGGGACAAGAGACAACTACGCCGAATAGAGATAGTGAAACTATTTAGCCGAACGAAGGGATTTCATAATATGGATAACGAACTACTCGCACGAATGGATCACTATCTTGATGCCCAGTTTGGACGCGAGGACGATGTACTGAAGGAGACCCGCGCCGAGATGGCCCGCGAGAAACTGCCTTCTATAGCGGTTTCTGCCGCCGAAGGGCGGGCCCTGCAAGTACTCACGGCACTTAGCGGGGCTACGCGTGTGCTAGAACTTGGTACTCTAGGAGGCTACAGCGCCACCTGTATAGCGCGTGGACTGCCACCTGGTGGCAAAATCATTTCGCTTGAGCTTGACGAACACCATGCAGCAACGGCACGAAAGAACATTGCGCGGGCAGGTTTTAGCGACACCGTAGACGTGCGCGTGGGCCCCGCACTTGAAGGGCTGGCAGCGATAAAAGCCGCCGGCGAACCGCTGTTCGATATGGCCTTCATTGATGCGGATAAGGACAATTATCCGTTATATCTCGAGGAAGTCTATCCGCTCGTAAAGAAGGGCGGCGTAATCCTGGCAGATAACACAATGCCGCGAAATATGCACGCCCCAAACGACGGCGGAATTGGCAAGTTTAATGTAGCCGCCACCAACCATCCGGGGCTACTTTGCGCGAATTTTCCGATGTTGCGCGATGACAGCATTGATGCCCTTATGGTCTGCATCAAGGTAGGTGATTAGTTGTGATGAGGGCGTCTCGCCCCCGGTGGTTACGCGGTAGCTTGGCGGTGGTGCTCAGGTGGCGGGACCTCTCCCCGGCCCTGCGGGTTTCACCGGCGCGCTTGCGATCGCTAGTTTGCACCGCAAAACAGCGGCCCCAAGTGGCACAAGTCTTGCCATCGCCCACTTGTTCGCCGCCCTTAC
>JAJZFK010000092.1 GCA_021805405.1 bacterium | reverse complement strand
CACCTGCTTTTTGTTGATAGACATTATGCTCTTTGTTGTGAGCTGCAGCTTAAAGACATGGCTTCGTGAGTTAACCGTGCACTAGTGGCAGGCGTTCAATCTGCACTAGATGCGCCGATGATCATTCGCGGCTTGCGGCCTATTGCAAACTTGCACCGCATTGCCATTTTGTATCGCGAAGGGAGCAGGTGATATTATGCGGCAGGGCATCGAAAATTATGACGGAGTTCAAGAATTGTACCTGGCCGGTGAGATTGTAACACCGGGGGTTTATCGTCAAGTGGGCAGCGTTCGTGAAATTCGGATCGAGAAAGAGGACGTCCTGCCAGCGAGTCTAGACGGGCACGTAGCGTGCTACATGCGCGTAAGTCTCTGGGGTTCTATTGCCGGTGCCGCCCGGCAGCTTCATGCGTAACATAACTACCCTCAACACGTTATCAGCCGGTGCAGTGAATATTACTGCGCCGGCTGGTTATTTTGAGCTACGCCTCTAGCAGCATCGTAGATAGTGCGTTTCCGGCGGTTACATTGCCGTTTTGTTCAGGTACGATTGCCAGGCCGTTAGCACCGACCATCGATCGCAAAAACCCCGATCCCTGTGGGCCCGTAGTTGTTGCACGCCATGTGCCTCCATCATCCCGCACCCTAACGCGAACGAACTCTCGCCGGCCGGGCTTGTGAGGAACATCCTCCTCCAAAATAGCTGTCACCTGGCGGCGGAATACGTCACTGTAACCGCACATAAGTCGAAGAGCGGGACGAACAAAAACTTCCCACGTAACTTGAACCGAAACGGGATTACCGGGGAGACCAAAGAAAAGTGTGCCAGTTGTCTCTCCAAAGGCGACAGGCTTACCGGGTTTCATCGCTACGCGCCATAGCGAAAGCGCCCCAAGTTCTTCCATTACTGCACGCACGTAGTCACGTTCGCCCATAGACACCCCACCAGCAGCCACGATGAGGTCCGGACGGGTAGCAGCAGACAGCGCGTCCAACATGGCATCCTTGATCGAGTCATAATCGTCGGGCAGGTGCCGGGCAACAACAACCTCTGCGCCTGCGTCTGCCGCCAATGCCAGCAGAACCGGTAAATTACTGTTTCGCAACCTGCCTTGAGGAGGTAGAATCCCCTGCTCTGCCGTAACTATCTCGTCGCCTGTGGAAAAAAGTGCAACGCGTGGACGTCGAAAAACGGTTGGCAGCGTACAGCCTACTGCAGCCAACAGGGCAACCTCTCCAGATCGTATCACCGTGCCAGCGGGGATCGCAACCTGGCCCGCCTCGATATCTTCACCCTTGAACCGCATGTGCTGCCCAGCTACAACAGAATCGGTGAATTCTACGCGCACGGATCCGTCGCTAACTGGGTATTTGTTGACATCTTCCACCATTACCATAGCGTCGGCTCCTATGGGGAGCTGCGCACCGGTCATTACGCGCGCCGCACTGCCAGCAGGTAGCTCCCACGCCGCACTATCACCTGCCATTACCGCCCCATGTTCACTCAAAACTACGGGCAATTCGGGTGTTGCGTGGGCCAGATCAATCCATCGCACTGCGTACCCATCCACTGCGGAATTAGTAAACGACGGAATTGCAACGTCTGTAACGACGTGACAGGCGACCACTCGATGCCTGGCGTCCTGCAGTGTCACCTTTTCCCACAACAACGGTGTTGTGCGTGCTAGTATGAACTTCTGAACCTCTTCCACACTAAGCAGTGTACTCATGGCAGTTAGGCTAATTTGCTCCCCCGGCAACCGGAGGACCGTGTGGTGTGAATTTGAACGAGTCGATAATTACTTCTTCCGGCTTTCCATCACTCGGCGCCCGTCCTCGAAAGAGCCAAAAGTTGATATGCACAGGAATTGGCTTCTGTGGTACCCGCAGCGTAGGTTCATTCTTCGGGAGGAACGCCCAGGTTATGTAAGGCTTTTCGGCAGGCTTTGAATACGCTCTAAACGCTACAGCCGTGGCCGACCACTCAAATGCAAAATAGCTGTTAGAAATTGGTGCAGGGTATACAAATTCCTTATGGCCGCTGCCTGGTCGTACGATGGACGGATAAACCGTGAAATTTACAGGTGGATATTTCTGCACGCCCCAATGAGCGAGTTCAATGTCGATCTCGTTAGTACCGTCCGGGCCAATATCAGGTGTAGTGTAGTTGAACAGGCCCAATACAATGTTTTTATCAAGATGGTCGATTGGTCCCTCTACGTGAAAGGTGTACAACCCAAAACCCATTGGTTTTGTGAGGTATAGCTCAGCGCTACACCATACACCGTCCACCTTATCCACCCTTAGGTGTAACCGTCCGCGCTTGTCTACTCTTACAAGGCTTTTACTCCAGTGGTTTGGGCCGGGCCCGCCAAAATCCTGCCGTACCTGCCAGTCTAATCCATCAAACTTGACAGTATCCGCCTGGCAGAATGCAGTAGTCATGAAGACAGAGGTAAGAACTAACAGAAGTGATCCAAGCTTCATAGAAATGGGTCCTCCAAAACTGGTTTACCTGCAAGTAACGCTTGAGGCTGCAAACTCATATTACCGCATCCTGTTAACGAGCCACGGCAACTGTAAATCGAATGACAGTAAGTTATGCTGCGTATTCACCTCAATGGTATACTACGCAGTATTCCTAATAACTACACCCCAACGATGAAAGTGACACATTGCGATGGCCGCAGAGACGCTTGATCAGATTGTTTCGTTGTGTAAACGACGCGGGTTCCTGTTTCCCGGTAGCGAGGTATATGGTGGGTTACAAGGCACTTTCGATTACGGTCCGCTTGGCGTCGAGTTGAAAAACAACCTAAAGCGCCTTTGGTGGCAGCATAACGTTTACGAACGGGATGATATGGAGGGGCTAGATGCCTCCATCCTGATGAATAAGCTAGTTTGGAAGTATTCTGGGCACGAGGAGACGTTTGTAGACCCGCTTGTCGATTGCAAAACATGTAAGGCGCGATTTCGTGCCGATAGATTAAGCGACGTTCCATGCCCCAAAAACCCCAAAAAGCATCCCGGTGAATGCGAGGGGGAACTTACCGAACCACGCCCGTTCAACATGATGTTTAAAACGCAGGTAGGGCCCATCCCCGATCCAGAATCATTTGCGTACTTGCGCCCTGAAACTGCACAAGGCATCTTCGTTAACTTCGCCAACGTGCTCGATTCTACGAACCGCAAGCTGCCATTTGGCATCGCGCAGATTGGCAAAGCATTTCGGAACGAAATTACCCCGCGCAACTTCGTCTTCAGGGTAAGAGAATTTGAACAGATGGAGATTGAATTCTTCTGCCACTCCGGCGAGGATGAAGCTATTCATGAAGAATTTATCAAAGACCACGTACGCTTCTGGGTGGAACGGTGCGGTCTCAGCCCGGATCGGATAACCCTATATGAAGTGCCTGCCGATGAATTGGCACACTACAGCAAGCGTACAGTTGACATTATGTACCGGTTCCCTATTGGTGTTGAGGAGTTGGAAGGCATTGCAAACCGTACGGATTACGACCTGGGATCTCATACGCGTGACCAGGAGAAGTTGGGCATTAAAGCCAAAGTGCAGCCCAATGCACACTCAACGCAACGAATTACCTATTTCGACCAACCAAACAAACAACACATTGTCCCTTTCGTAATTGAACCATCTGCCGGTGTTGATCGTGGGGTGCTCGCTATTCTTACAGAGGCGTACACCGAAGAGACGCTTGAAAACGGCGAAACGCGAACTGTGCTCAAGCTAAAACCAGCCCTGGCTCCTGTGAAAGTTGCGGTTCTGCCTCTTAAGAAAAACGAACCAGGTATTGTTGAAATTGCAAAGTCTATTAAGAACAGCCTGCAGGCAACCGGCCTCATGAGGGCAGTGTACGACGATACCGCAGGAATCGGCAAGCTGTACCGTCGTCAGGACGAGATAGGTACGCCATTTTGCATCACTGTGGACTTCGACACCCTGGGACGCGAGGGAGATGCTGCGCTTAAGGACACGGTTACAGTGCGCCAACGCGATACAATGCAGCAAGAGCGCATTCCCATTTCAGAGTTGAAGCAATATCTGCTCGACCGGCTCCTTTAAAAGACTGGTGTCCTAAGGCGAATCAACCATGGGTGGCATCATTTGACGGGCCGCTGACGGCGGTTTGTGTTGTATAATCTTCTATATTGCGCGGCATTTTTCACCGCGCAGCTAACTTTTGGGTGAGAGGAACCATTTCCTGTGACAACTGCGCGGGTTGAACCAAAAAAGGGTGCTCACTACGTAGTGGGCATTGACCTTGGTGGAACGAATGTACGAGCTGCGGTACTGGATGCACATGATAAGCGGCTTGGTCGGGCGGAAAATCCATCCGAGGCAAAGGCGGGCGTAAAACGCACGGTTGCCGCAATCGGCATGGCTGTACGTAACGCAGTAAAGGCCGCAGGCGTTACGATGGACCAGATTGGTGCCATTGGGATTGCTGTTCCTGGCCACATAGACGTTCCTGCAGGTATGGTACGCTGGGCCCCAAACTTTGGCGAAAACGTAGGGGATTCCTACGTTCCTTACAGGGATATTCCGTTGCGGGCGCTAGTTGAGGCCGAAGTCGGTGTGCATATGATCATGGACAACGATGCGAACGTGGCAGCACTAGGCGAATTTCGCTACGGTGCTGGTAAAGGAACACGTCATATGATCATGTTCACATTGGGCACAGGAATTGGTGGCGGCGTTATTGTGGACGGCGAGGTCCTGCGTGGTGCAACCGGCGGAGCCGCTGAGGTTGGGCACATCATTATCGCGGATCGACAAGGCAGTAGTCCAAACGGCTGCCATGGTCGCCTCGAAACACTGGCAGGCCGCGACGCTATTGTAGAACGTGCCGTACTCAAAATGGAGAGCGGCCGAAATACCCTACTTTGGTCACAAGTTAAGGGACCAGAAGCCCTACAGCAGTTTATAACCCCGGCGGCCATTGACGAGGCCGCAGAACGCGGCGACGCTATCGCTGTGGAAACCATGGAAGAGACGGGGCACCTAGTTGGGCTAGGCATTGCGAGTATGATTAATGTCTTCAACCCGGAGATGGTAGTATTGGGTGGTAAAATCTCGCAATCCGAAACCCTCTTTCAAAACGCAATTCGAACGACAAAAGCTTCAGCAGTTGGATCAATCCTCGCTGCAGCGCGCATAGTACGTGCAGAACTTGGTGACGACGCCGGAATAATGGGCGCCAGCGAACTTGCGTGGCGCACCCTAAAGTAAACAGGTAACCAAATCGTAATGCCAGTTATTGAACAGAGCGTTGAGATTAATGCCCCAGCAGAGCTAGTCTTCCGTGTCGCTAGAAACGTCGAAGAGTTCCCCAACTTCATGAGCGATCTTCAGTCGCTCAAGATCCTGGAAACCAGCGACAATGGCGATCGAACTGTAACAGAGTGGGTGGGCATCATTCAAGCCTTTAAAATGAAGATCAAGTGGACACAGGAAGATCGCTGGAACACCGAGACTCTCCGCGATGAATTCACAATGATTCAGGGTGATATGGACAGAATGGTAGGTTATTGGCAGTTCACAGCTGTTGATGCCAACCATGCAAGGTTTGAAAGTAAAGTAGATTACGACCTTAATATACCAATGGTTGGTCCTATGGTGAAGGGTCTCGTGAAAAAACTGATGACAGAAAACCTGCAAACAACCCTTAACGCGATAAAACGGCGCGCTGAAGAGCTTGCCGCATGACAGAAATAGACCCGCTGCAGATCTTTGCGCTTGATGATGACCCGCCACCTTTGAGCACGATCCTGCAGGAGTACTGGGTTCAGGAGGCTCCAGTTTCATTCAGCTTCGGTGTATCTAACCAGAATGATTCGGCCGACATCGATAATTGCAAATGGGACGCAATGTTTGTGCGATGGCTAAAGCCGTCTATTCACGATGTCTGCCTCATTGTATCCGATCGTATCGGACATGATCCAGAGGCCGAAGCTCTGCTCGCTCGCGTACTTAAGCGAGTCGCCCGTCAAAATCCCGACGAAATGCAGAAATTGGTAGTAGAGACGCTGAAGGTTACGCGGCTCGTAATAAGCCTGCAATTTCTACCAGCACTACTCGACGATCCTGATCACCCCGCATGGGATGCGCTTGGGTCAATTGCTTCCAGCCTGGCAACGCTTGCCAACGGCATTATCTACGTAGAGGGTGAAGGATTCTATGACGACGCCATGGCACCCCTCGTCACCCTAACAGAAGAGGATTAACGATGAGTATTTTAATTGACAGCAACACTCGTGTACTCGTTCAAGGCATAACGGGCCGCGATGGTGCATTTCATACGGGCCAGATGCTGGAATATGGTACCAAAGTTGTGGGTGGGGTAACACCCGGCAAGGGCGGACAGACCGCCCAGGGTGTGCCGGTATTCAACTCGGTTGAGGACGCAGTTCGCGAAACGAATGCTAACGCATCAGTCATATTTGTACCTTACAATCTTAACGCTGCAGACTGCATCATCGAGGCAGCTCATGCAGGTATCAGTCTCGTAGTGTGCATAAGCGAAAATATCCCGACTAGCGACATGATACGCGTTAATGCCATTCTAAAGTCGCTGGGTAACGTAACCCGATTGGTTGGTCCAAACTGTCCTGGTCTTATAACCCCCGGGCAATGCAAGATCGGCATCATTCCACCAACGTCTTTCATGCCTGGAAACGTAGGACTGGTCTCGCGAAGTGGCACGCTCACATACGAAATCGCCGATGAACTCACCCGGGCAGGTTTAGGTCAAACTACTGCAGTTGGTATTGGTGGCGACCCCATGATAGGTACCAAGTTTATTGATGTGCTTCCGCTGTTTGAGGCAGACCCCAATACACATGCCATCGTGATGGTGGGCGAAATTGGTGGTAGTGACGAGGAGGACGGTGCTGCCTACATTAAAGCTCACATGTCTAAACCAGTCGTTGGGTTCATCGGCGGCCGAACCGCACCCGCGGGCAAGCGTATGGGCCACGCTGGCGCAATTATCAGCGGGAATAGCGGTACACCGCAGGCAAAAGTTGCCGCCATGCTAGATGCTGGGGTTCCGGTTGCTGATACTATGCACGACATACCAGAGCTTGTGAAACAGGCATTAGCATCGCGTAAATAGCCCTGTACTGTTCTTTACGGCCACACCGTGGATCTGATTGAGCGTCATTATCACGCCAGGGTCACAATCACTGGTACCGATGATGTGTGTGGATACGTAGTATGCTATGTAATACAGTTGCTGTTTGAAATCGGTCATTAGCAGGATTTGTGCGAGTCGGAAATGTATTGACAGCGACAAACATAAAAGGTACAATTGCAACATCGATCATTCTACGTTCTCCCTGTTCACAATGGTCGTAGTCTTCCCGTTGCTCTCGTTACGTGGGACGCATCATCAGGAATACCCAACAGTTGGAGTGCCGTTGTATTTCGGCACTTCCATTAAAAACATATAGCATTAGTCCGTAGTCAACAACACTATGGCGTCGGCTCAATCAGCCGTTATTCCCGCCTTGTGCTGATTGACCTGAGAAGGGAAATCGTTTCGCATGTCGTTGAATCCGGTTGGTCAGGAATTCCTGGCGTTTGTGTTTTACTTTCTGTACGCCAACTTTTTTGAGTGGGCATTCCACAAATTTCTCTTTCACTCTCCCCGAATAATTAAGGCTACCTACAAAGCCCATCACCTTGTACATCATCAGCGTTATAAGTATGAGATGGAGTCTTACGAGTGGCAGCCAGAGTATGAAAAAGACCACATAGCTATGGACTGGTTTGCCCTGCCATTATTCGTAGGGTTTCACCTTCCTTTCTTTCTACTGATTCAGTGGGCAACAGGCTGGCCTAGCGTGTGGGGTGGCGGAGGT
>JAJZFK010000442.1 GCA_021805405.1 bacterium | reverse complement strand
AATATTCCGGGCACTCTTAGCCTGCTAGCAGAAGCGAAGGATGCAGGTGCAACTGCTTTTGTAGGGCTGGGATCACAGGCGGAGTACGGGGCGCTTCAACGCGTCATTACTGAGGCGATGCCAACCGAACCAACTACACTGTACGGTGCGAGCAAGCTGGCAGCGTATACACTTTGCAAAACGTATTGCTCCATTCACGAAATGCGGTTTGCATGGCTAAGGCTTTTTTCTTCCTATGGTCCCGCAGATAACGCGGAGTGGATGATTCCATACCTCATACTGGAACTTCTGCGTGGCGCGCGACCTGGCTTAACAGCTGGCGAGCAACGTTGGGACTATCTGTATCAGGCGGACGCTGCGGATGCTATCGCTACAGTTGCCCACAATGACTTCGCCGAGGGAGCATTTAACCTTGGTTCTGGCAATGCCCGTTCCTTGAGGTCTACTATAGAGTTTATACGGGACGCAATTGACCCAGCCCTGCCATTAGGCTGGGGTGAAGTACCATACAGACCAGATCAGGTGATGCACCTGGAGGCCGATATTTCCCGGCTTAAGGCGCTTGGTTGGCAACCGGTAACCGCGCTTGAGGATGGCCTAAATAACACAGTGGAGTGGTTTCGTGACAACCAGCAACGCTACAGCGATGTACGCTAAGGCTGCTGCGCTTAGGGCGCACGCGCTGCGCATGGTGCATGCAGTTAATGCCTCGCATATTGGAACGTGTCTTAGCATGGCGGACATTCTTGCCGTGCTTTATGGTGGTGTGTTAAATGTTCGCCCAAAAGAGCCCAATTGGCCCAACCGTGATCGTCTCATTCTTTCGAAGGGGCACGGAGCCGCAATTCTCTACGCAGCACTTGCCGAAGCTGGTTTCTTCCCCGTGCGAGACCTGGAAAGCTACTGTAAATTGGGGTCACGTTTCACAGGGCATATAAGCCATCATGTACCCGGGGTAGAGGTTTCCACTGGCTCTCTGGGGCACGGTCTTTCCTTTGGAACAGGCATGGCGCTAGCCGCCAAGAGCGATGGAGCACCTTGGCGCGTCTTCGTAATTTTGAGCGACGGCGAGCTGGACGAGGGATCTAATTGGGAGCCTATTCTTTTTGCGCCGCACCATAAGCTAGACAACCTGGTCGCGATTGTAGACTATAACAAAATTCAGAGTTTTGGCAGCGTTGAGGAAGTGATGCCTCTAGAGCCATTGCGAGCAAAGTGGGAGGCATTTGGCTGGGCGGTTCATGAAGTAGATGGGCATGACCATGGTGCCTTGCAATCTACGTTAGTTGACATTCCTTTTGTTGCCGGCAAGCCCTCTGTATTGTTGGCACACACCGTGAAGGGTAAAGGCGTATCGTTTATGGAGAATGAGCTGGCGTGGCACTATCGCTCGCCAAATGCCGCACTCCTAATGCAGGCACTTGAAGAACTGGAACGGAACTCATGAGAACGCGGTTTATTGAGACTCTATGCCGGTTGGCGCATGAAGATGACCGGATATGGCTTATCTGCGGCGATCTTGGTTATTCGGTGCTAGAGGTGTTTCGCGATCAGTTTCCTGCGCGGTATATTAATGCGGGTGTTGCCGAACAGAACATGACAACAATGGCTGCTGGTCTCGCGCATAGCGGCAAGATTGTCTACACCTATTCCATAGCCAATTTCCCAGTTATGCGTTGCCTTGAACAGATACGGAACGACGTGTGTTACCATAACCTGCCTGTGAAAGTTGTTGCTGTGGGTGGCGGACTTGCATATGGAACGCAAGGATACACCCATCACGGTGTGGAAGACCTGGCCGTAACCCGAGTATTGCCTAACATGACGGTGTTTGCACCTGGTGACCCGTGGGAAGCAGAATGCGTAACCGAAGCTGCTGCGCGATTGGCAGGCCCGTGCTACATTCGGCTAGGGAAGGCAGGTGAGCCGGCAGTTCACCAGGATCGGCCGGATTTTCACGTTGGCGAACCCCTGACCATTCGTACTGGCACAGATGTCGTCATTCTCAGCACCGGTGGAATGCTGGTGACCGCTCTTAGTGCCGGGGATTTGCTGCAGGCTGGAGGTATCTCGGCGGCTGTAGTCTCTATACCAACCGTACAACCATTCAGTGACAAGTCGCTACAGATTGCTGGAGCTGATGCGCGGTACATAGCAACGGTGGAAGAGCATGCCGAGGGTGGCCTCGCTACCGTGGTAGCCGAGCGAATAGCATTTGGCGGCCTGAAGTCCAGGCTGCTTCCATTCCGGCTTCGCAGGGAACCGGTAAGCGTTGCTGGTAGTCAGGAAGAGTTGCGCGCCATGCAGGGGCTATCGCCGGAGACTATCGCATCGCGTATTACTCGGTGGCTCCAAACATGAACTTTGTTGGAAAAGTTAAGTCGTTGCTGCATCGCTTAGGGATAGACCCTGCAGTTAGGAACACGCTTCTGGGCCGCGGTTGGTTTGCCATTTCTGGCCTGGTGTCACTGTTCCTCCTCGCTCACTTTTTGTCTCGTGCCGAGCAAGGATACTACTTCACGTTTAGCAGTGTTGTGGGGCTTCAGGTCTTTTTTGAGTTAGGGCTTTCTTCGGTAATTCTGCAATTCGCAAGTCATGAGCGAGCACACCTTAGTTTGCAGGCGGATGGAACTCTGCAGGGAAACGTCATTCACAAGGCGCGGCTGGCATCATTATTACGCAGCAGTCTCATTTGGTATACGGTGTGTGGCATACTTCTAGTCTTACTACTTCTGCCAGGGGGCTACTCATTTTTTGCGGCCCATACAAACCTGAATGCTGGTATAAACTGGCGGCTGCCCTGGTGCTGGATCGTGATAATGACTGGTGGATGGTTGGCGATTACGCCCATGTTGGCGCTCATTGAAGGTTGTGGTTTTGTACGACAAATTGCGGGCTTGCAACTGCGCTATTCGCTATTAGGTTCTGTGCTGTTTTGGCTGGCTCTGGCAGCTCACTGGCATCTTTACACGGCCCCAATTACCAATACGGTTAGCCTTTTTTACGGAATGGCCTGGATTTGGAAGAAGTACAAGGTGATGCTTCTCGATCTACTTCGTACGCCAATCACCCATGCGAATGGTGCGATTGGGTGGCGAAAAGAGGTTTGGCCGCTGCAATGGAAAATCGCTATGAGCTGGGGAAGCGGTTACCTGGTGTTTAGCACATTTACGCCTATATTATTTGCAGAGCGTGGCCCAATTTCTGCTGGACGCATGGGGCTCAGCCTCACTGTTATGTCAGCGATATCTGCAATTGCCCTCGCGTGGGTTTCCACCAAGTCTGCACCGTTTGGCAGTCTCGTTGCGCTCCGAAACTGGAAGGAGCTTGATCGCATCTTTTTCCCGAGCATGCTCTATTCAACTCTGGCATTAGCGCTTTTAGGTGCTGTGGTTTACACTGGTGCCCTTCTCCTGGCAGCAGCACACATTAACCTAGCATCGCGAGTGCTTTCACCTGCACCGCTCCTGTTTTTAGTCTTAACAACGCTTGTAAACCAGCCGCTTTTTGCAGCCGCAATTTACTTGCGAGCACACAAGCAAGAGCCATTTCTATGGCTATCGGTAATTAACGGTGTAGCGGTTACGTCCTGCACCTTAACAGTAGCTCATCGATTTGGCTCACTGGGAATAATGACCGGTTATTTCGCCATCAATTCAATCAGTACTCTGTATGGACTTCGGCTGTTTTCCAGACTAAGGCGTAACTGGCATAACGACCACGATATACCACTAAAGGACCTATGTTCAACGAAGGACTTAGCTAATGGTTGAGCAGTCTCCAATAATTAGCCTGTGTATTCCAACCTACAACCGATCCCGTTTACTAAAAGAGGCTCTTGACGCTATTGTGTTTCAGATAGAAGATGGCAAGTTTTGGGATGTTGTAGAGATAGTAATATGTGATAACGCCTCTACAGACGATACGCAAGCTGTTTTGTCTGCCTTTCTGAATGAACATCCTGATCTTATATTTACAACACATTTACAGGATTCGAATCTTGGGCCAGACGGGAATATCTATACTGCGCTTCGCAAAGCGAAAGGAAGATGGGCGTGGGTTCTTTCAGATGATGATATTCTACTTCCAGGATCGCTAAAATCACTCATTCAGATGCTCACAGAGTTTAAAGATACACCGGTAGTATGCGTTAATGCCAGGAGTTTTGAGGTTACACCGGACGAGGTAACACCTTCGTTTCTGAATAACTCAAACGAGAGTATAATCGGGCACGATAGTGCACTCATTCATCTAGGTACCATGCTTACGTTCCTGTCGATACTGGTAGTGCCTACCAAAAGTTATGCCCAAACTGATTACTCACGGTTTGTGGGAACACAATTTCTTCACGCACATATCTTTATTGATGCCATCAAAGAGGCAGGAGGTATACGCACGGTATCTCAGCCCCTAATCGCTGTACGAGCTAATAATACCGGTGGGTACGTCTTTTACCAAACATTTGGAACCGATTTTGCTTCGCTGTTGGAGTATGCGCGGCAGCAGGGGTATACAGGTGCAGCTGTTGCTACCGTTATGAGAAGTCATCTCCGTAATTTTCTGTTTCCGTTCACGTGTAGTTTCAAGGCACACGGTACTGTGGGGCGGCTTAGACCAGATTTTGCAGACGGCCGTCGGCGGTTACAGCGATTATATGCCGGAGACCCATTTTTCTGGGCAGTTGTGTTGCCTCTGTTAATGACGCCCAGCAGGTTTGTAGCTCCTTTGGCGCGAGTACGACGGACGATACGAGGAAATAACAATAGTGGGAGCAAATCGCCGTGAGCCAATTAACCAACTCTACATATCGGCAGGTTAGCAAGTTGAGGTTGGTACGCCTTCGTTTTTGGACGCTTGTGTACCGCCCGTTTCTGGCTTCATGCGGTGATAGAGCACGACTTGGTAAAGTTGAGCAGATGACAAATCCCCACAGGATTAGTTTGGGTAAATCTACAGTTATCTATGCGGGTGCACGGTTGGATGTTATTGGCCCGCCAGTTCACCGGGAACTTGGTAGCCTTACCATCGGCGATGGAACCTCCATAGAACCAAACGTTCACATTGGAGCAGCGACAGATATGGTTATCGGCCGCAATGTGGTACTGGCGAGTTCAGTTTATATTACCGACCATGACCATGGGTATAACGATGGTGAGGTGTCAGCGCTTAACCAGCCGCTGGAAGTTCAGCGAGTTACAATTGAGGATAATGTGTGGATTGGCGAGCGAGGAGTAGTATTGAAGGGCGTCACCATCGGTCACCACTCCATCGTGGGAGCTAACAGCGTGGTCACGCGCAGTATTCCACCCTATTCAATAGCTGTTGGCTCCCCAGCGCGCGTCGTGCGCACCTGGTGTCCTTAGTTTTTATGGTGGTGAAGCAAGAAATTTAAAGGGCTCGTCGGTAGGGTACCTCTTCTGCATTTACTTAGCTGTACAGAAAGGTTTGTGTTTTCAATGGGCAGCAACGCCACCATGGAGCAAATACTATTAGGAGTGTGTATTCCTACGTACAAACGTCCGCAGCAACTACGGAATGCCATACGATCAATTATTCGCGCGGCAGGATCCTACCAGGTCCCGATATTCCTGGCAGATGACTCCACTGATGACACAAATGCAACTGTAGTTAACGAACTTCGTAATGAGTATCCATTTGTTTTCTGGCATCGCAATGAGACCAATTTGGGAATAGACGGTAATATTTTGAATGCAGTAAACCTCTGTACTTGCAAATATGCGTGGCTGTTAGGTGAGGATGACAGAATTATTCCAGGCGCTATAGAACGAGTGATCACAGTACTAACGCAACAAACCTCGGCGCCGGAATTTGTCTTCAGTAACTATTCCTATGTGGACGAGGATTTCACCATGGTGATACGAGAAAGCATGGTGTCTGTAAGCGAAGACCGCGTAGTACCCATCAAGGAATTTATGCAGGGAGATGCCTGGGCCGTCGGGTTTATTGGCGGTTGCATAATAAACAGGGCCAAATGGCAAGCGGTTGATCAAGCAAAATATATTGGCACATATTTTGCCCATGTCGGTACAATATTAGAGTCGCTTTGTAACAGCGAAGTGCTTATACTCGCGACGCCTTCGGTATACAACAGGGTTGGCGGTGCGAGCGTATTTACATGGAGCGGCGATACTTACGGTGTGTATAAGGGTTGGGACGCGATGATTGAGAGGTTAAGATCTACTTTTCCTGATGACATATGTACGGCATGTGCAGATTCCTTTAGACGGTCGACAGGATACGGTACCTTACGGTTCTTGGCTGCTCGCCGTGCCGATAACATATTTAATATGCAAGTATACAATGCCACGATACGCCATGCACAAGATAAAGACCTGCGTTACAAAATTGCAGCACTAGCCATTGCCTTGACTCCCAGGTGCACATTTGAATTGGCACGAAAGCGGCTTAATGTAAAGCGGCGTCAGATTGGTAGAGAAATAACTGATCCTGGTGGTTAGGAACTAGCATAGCAGTTGTTTAACAATCCCTATAACTTTGTACGCGCGCGTCATCTGCATCCGGTATCCATCGAGATGCTAGCGATTATTGTTGCCGGCTTTTTCCTTTACAAACAGCACCGTGCAGGCAAGTTTTCGCTGGAGATGGCGTATTTTGTAGTACTGCCATTTTCCGATATTCCATTTCGTGTCGCCTCGGTACAGCCCGTTGAGTTTGTGTCGATGTTGCTCGTTGCCGCAAATTACAAGAGACTTCGTTTAAACTGGTTGCTTATCCTTGGCTTTCTGTTCGTACTCTTCGCCATACTGGGGATGACAAGCACAGTGAGGGGCGATGCCTATTCTCTGCTATACTCGCTCAGGTTTGTACTGACGGGGCTGGTGTTTTCGATTTTCAGTCGCCGCCGTGAAGTGTTGTCGGAGGACGTGCTGAAATTTGTCGTATCGCTATGTTTCTGGATGACATTCCTGCAGATCTTCCTTTGGGTAGGTGGGTTGCCGATACACGGAATATTCTATTCGTTTGGATTTCCTCGCGCAAAAGGGCTGGCGCAGGAACCCGCCACGTGGTCAATTTTCGTGACCATGCTCTTTCCTTTTGTTCTGCACTTCAAACTTGGTAAAAAGTATGTGTTTATGGTTTGGGCCCTGCAGTTCATGACGTTTTCCGTGTTTGGCGGCGTTTCAATTATTACTTTCTACATGTTTAGATGGTGGCTTAAGGGCGGTAGAATCAACATCAAGAGATGGGGCAGAGTGCTTGCAGGTATGACGGCGTTTGTTGTCACCATGCTGGTCATTTCGCCTCCGCTATTAGACAGCACCATAATGCTCTTTAAAGGCTTCTCCAAGATTGCGTACTACGCTTACGAGCTCACGACCTTCGCAGGAATAAATGTTTTGCAGAAGCCTGACGTTATTTCGGCAGGTGACAGCGGGCGAAACAGTGACCTCATCATGCTTAAAAAGAACTTCCCGGATAACTGGCTGCTGGGAATTGGCAGCTTTAAGGCCGATAGTGAGCCCATTAGGAAAGAGGGCGTTAACGCCACTAATACCTACATTGGTTTTCTGGTTGAAACCGGGATTCTTGGTACCTTACTCATCGTAACTATTCTAGGATTGCACTATAAGAGCCTGATGCGCAACAGAGATGACCGCAGTCCCGATTTTCTTGCAGCGGCATTAAACATGTTCATCATGATAGCCGGTATTCGCTGCTTTGCATTCCATGAGATATGGTACGCTCAGGGCTATGTTTATCGTACAGCCAAGGATTTTGACGAGCAGGAGGAGGCTGTGACTGCAGCGATAAGCTATGCCGGGTAGAATTATAATCAATGGCTGCTTTCTTTCCCACGAACCTACGGGAATACAGCGGTACAGTTGGGAGATATCCCGCCGAC
>JAJZFK010000311.1 GCA_021805405.1 bacterium | reverse complement strand
GGCCGTGCCAATGATCATTGTGATGCCGAACGGCCGCGCACAAAAGGATGACAGGCCTGTGGGCAATGTCTACGCTGCCGCACCTGCCTTCGCTGCATTTGAGCAGGACCTGCTGAAAGATGTAATCCCCACCATTCAGGCACGATATTCCGTGCAGGTTGATCAGGAACACCGAGCTCTTGCTGGGTTGTCGATGGGTGGCGGACAGTCGCTGGATTTCGGATTAGAACATCTTGAACTCTTTGCATGGATTGGCGCCTTTTCACCAGCGCCAAACACATATCCACCAGCACAACTTGTACCCAACCCGTCGGCTGCGAGTAGAGCACTCAAGTTGCTTTGGCTCTCCTGCGGAACAAACGACGGGCTGTTCCATATCAGCGAGAACCTCCACCTTTACCTTAAACAGCACAACGTGCCGCACGTCTGGAGTGTAAGTGACCGCACGCACGATCCAATCGAATGGCGCAACAACCTTTATTACTTTCTTCAGCGGGTTTTCAAGTAAAAATACCTCGCATGAGCGAACCATACAACCCGGATATGAAAGGCGGAATGCATGAAAACAGGGCTTCTGGTGATAGTCGCGATGCTCTTCCTCAATATTGCAGCAGTCGCACAAAATAAGAACTTCTACGTCTTCCTAGCCTTTGGGCAGTCGAATATGGAGGGATATCCTGGTGTAGAGGCTCAGGATATGGGGCCCGTTGACCCGCGCTTTGAGATGATGGCGGCTGTGGACTTTCCCGAGATGCACAGGAAAATGGGCCACTGGTATACGGCTGTTCCACCGCTTGCCCGGCCAGGCAACGGCATTAACCCGTGTGACTATTTCGGCCGCACGCTTGTAGCGAACCTGCCAAAAAACATTCGCGTCGGCATCATTAACGTCGCTGTGGCTGGCTGTAAGATCGAGATGTTTGAGAAGGATCACTACCAGGACTACGCAGAAACTGCACCCTCCTGGATGAAGGGCATAATAGCCGCGTATGGGGGCGATCCATACCAGCGATTAGTGGATATGGCAAAGTTGGCACAGAAGGCAGGCGTCATCAAAGGTATTCTGCTGCACCAGGGCGAGTCTAACACAGGTGATGTGGATTGGCCCACCAAGGTTAAATCCATTTATGACAATCTCATCAAGGACCTGCACCTCAACCCTGCCAAGGTACCCCTGCTTGCGGGCGAAGTGGTGAATGCCGACGAAAATGGCGCTTGTGCCAGTATGAACGCCATTATCGACACGCTTCCGCATACTATTCCCAATTGCTATGTGATCTCCTCAGCGGGCTGCCCATGCCGCCCAGATCACCTTCACTTTACTCCAGGTGGTTACCGCCAATTTGGAACCCGCTATGGCGATAAAATGCTGTCGCTCTTAGGTTACCCAGCAACTGCATCAAAATAGATTCCTACTGTCCCCTTACCCAACTGCCTGGTAAGGGGACAACAACCCTGCCTCGCGGAACAGTTGACGATGGATTTCAATCGGTGGTACACTGCCCAAACGCGATGGAGTCGCGTCCCATCAGCGAAAAGAGCGGTACTCATCCTATAACCACGTCTCCCCATTAATCGCTCTCCTTTCTGCCTGACCTAGCGGACGACAGGCCTGCACTCTAGTGCCAGGAGTGGAGACGTTATGAACATGCCGTCTGGTGTGGACATTAGCCAGTACAAAACACAGGCAAAAGACCTGCTGAAACAGGCTCGTGCAGCTTCACCCGCCGCACTCGAACGAATTCGTGCCCACCACCCGGAATTGGGAATACCGTTCATCGTGGACCGATTGCTTCTATCCGATGCGCAACTCATTATTTCTAGGGAAAATGGGTTTTCCAGCTGGGCGAGGTTCAAGGACTATCTGCTTTTTCGAAACGCAGTCGACGCGCTAGATACCGGTGACCTTGTGCGCCTAACGCGAATGCTAGATGATAACCCTTCGGTTCTAAAATATCGGTGCAATTGTGGCGACTGGTACGAGGACGGGTATTTCGCCGGTGCAATGCTACTCCACCATATCGCCGGAAACCCCATCCGCTGCCAGTTACCTTCTAACATTCTGGAGATCACCGCGCTGTTGCTCGAACGCGGTGCCAATCCCAATGCTGTTTGCGGAAAACCACCACGCTCTACCACCATAGGTCTAGTCATTACAGGCAAGCAGGTATCGGATGCCGGCGTAGCTGTTGCACTTATCGACCTTCTAGCTAAGTTCGGTGCCTCGGTTGAGGCCCTACAAGAACCCGATATGCTCACGTTACCACTGTGGAACTGCGGCCTGGGCACGGCGCGAGCGCTTGCCGCTCGAGGGGCAGCAGCAGACCTAAGGCACTTTGCAGGGCTGGGTAACAGCGAGCGGGTATACGAGCTTTTACGAGAGACGCCTCAGCACGATCTAATAGAGAGGGCGCTTATATATGCCGTAGTGCATAATCACCTCGATATCGTAGAGGCGCTATTACAGGCAGGAGCCACAGGTGACCGGCTGGTAGCGCCTAGCGTGGGCATAACTGAGCGCACTGCGTTACACGAGGCAGCCAACCGAGGGCATAGAGAGATCGTTGACCTGCTACTGTCACGTGGTGTTTACACCGGCGTGGTAGAACCACAATGGGGTGGCACTCCTGCAGGATGGGCGCTTCACGGCGGCCATGATGAGATTGCAGAGCTACTACTGTAAGCGGTAATCGTGCACATTCTCCTGTTGGCACAGTACGGTCCAAACCGTGGTAGAAACAAAGTAACCTCCTCACTTCCTCTCTAGACGGGCAGATGTATGGGCCAGTGCCTACGAGGTAAGTCTACGGTCTACTTCACATTGGCTGCGCCTTAACAAAACTTTAATGACACGTTAAACTTCTCATGACAGTAGAAGGGTACAAAATGTCGCTAGTATGATAATTGCGTTTACCGTCGGCTGGTTTTAAGCACCGGCGGAGACCCGGGGAATAAATGAGACCTAACAAGTTGTATCGCGCCGTCGCACTCGCGATGTTTCTACCAAATTTCCTGTGTGGTAGCGCTTCCGCCCAGCACAATCCACTTCCTACAGGGGAGCGGATTTCACCCGTAGGGAAGGAAGCATCGGTGGGTAGTTTCCCCTGTAACATGGCAATATCACCAAATGGTAAGTATATCGTGGTTACCGATGCCGGTTTCCGGCAATACCTGTCGGTCATTAATTGCAAAACTGGATCGGTGGTCTCGCAGTTGGGGGTTAAGCACGACAGCATGCGCAATCCTAACCAACTTAACCTCTATTACGGGCTTGTGTTTTCGTCGCACAAAACGCCAGACGGCAGCTTCAGGCTCTACGTCTCCTATGGTTCAACTGGTAAGATAGGCATGTTTAATCTGAATAGTCACGGTTTGCTGCAATTTACCGGTTCGGTGCTAGACATTAACGGGCCCACTAAGCGGCAGCCATTTTTACCTGCAGGCATCGCTGTTAGTAGCACAGGAAACAGAATTTTTGTGGCGAATAACGAGACGAGCGATGCCAGCGGGTTACCCAGTTCACTTGCAATTATTCAAACGACGCCAGAACATTCAACCACGATCGTGCCTACTCCCGGATTTGCATATGCGGTCGCTGCTGTAACCACTGGGCCCAATGCCGATAAGAAAGTTTACGTGAGTAGCGAACGTGACGGTGTTGTTTCCGATGTCTACGTTGGTGGTGCGCAACCACCGCACGTGCAGAGGAATATCCACACAGGTGATCACCCTGTGGCGTTGCTCTTAAATGGCAGTCAAAGTCTCCTTTACGTAGCCAATGCTTCCTCCGACACGGTGACCGTTCTAAATACCCTTACCGATAAGGTTATGCAAACCGTGTCGCTTCGCGGTGCCTCCCATCTACCAGGCGTTACACCCACCGCTCTAGCGCTGAACCGTGCTGGTACCAGGCTATATGTAACGCTAGCCGACAAAAATGCTGTTGCGGTGTTCGCTGTTACTAATCTGCGCTTGAAATTCCTTGGCCAGATACCCGCAGGCTGGTACCCCACGGCGGTAGAGGTACGCGGTGGCAAGTTATTTGTGGCGAACGCAAAGGGAGATCGCGCCAGGCACCCAAATGGTAGAACCAGTGGGCCAACTGGTATCTGGGGCCGGTATATTGAGAATATTATTAGCGGTACTTTGCAAATAATGCCCTCTCCCAGCAATGCCGTGTTGAAATCGCTAAGCACCAAGGTTGCTCAAAACAATCGGGCAGTCGATAGTGCGCCTCTCCCAAAAACAGGGATAAAGCACGTTATCTACATTATTAAAGAAAACCGCACGTATGATCAGGTACTGGGCGATATGCCCCAAGGCAACGGTGACCCATCACTCTGTCTCTTTGGCAAGTCGGTAACTCCCAATCAACATGCGCTTGCCGAACGGTTTGTTCTACTGGATAACTACTTTTGCAGTGCTGAGGTTTCAACGGACGGATGGTACTGGTGTACCCAAGGGATGGCAAGCGAGTATGTGGAGCGCAACGTACCTTATAACTATAGTGGAAGAGGCCGGTTCTACGATTTTGGGGGCGTAGTAAATGCAATACCCGTTAGCAGGCAAGGGTTACCAGATGTAACGGAAGCACCTGGAGGCTATCTTTGGGACGATGCAGCGAGAGCCGGAATAAGCTATAGAAACTACGGATTTTTTCTACAGGGCGGTAACTATAAGAACCCCCAAACAGGTAGGCTAGTAGTTGCAGACAACCATCCGGACGAGCCAGGGTTGGTAGGTCACACGGATCTTAATTTCAGGCGGCTCACGTTTAACTTTGCCGATAGCGATGCCTGGGCACTAGACGATTGTAAAGCGCCTACACAGTTGGCTGAGTATGGCAAATACCACAGTAATTCCAGGGTAACCGAGTGGTTACGAGAGTTTAAGCAGTTTGTGAAGAATCGCAACCTTCCTGCATTGGAGATGGTGCGCTTTATGCGTGATCATACCATTGGTACAAAACCTGGGTATGCAACGCCCAGGGCCATGGTAGCGGACAACGATTATGCAGTGGGGCGCGTGGTGCAAGCCGTGAGCCACAGCCCGTACTGGAACTCGACAGCAATTATTGTGGTGGAGGACGACGCACAGAACGGATATGACCATGTAGACTGCCACAGGTCCACTGCGTACGTTATAAGTCCATTCATTGTGAAGAACAGTGTAGATCACCATTTCTACACCACAGACTCAATCCTGCACACCATAGAGGCACTGCTCCACCTTAAGGCAATGTGTCGCTACGATGCGGATGCACCCGTCATTCATGATTTCGTGGCAAAACCACTTAACGACGCATCCTTTACCGCCATACTGCCGGCAAGGAACATTGTAGCCGCGCTTAATACCCCTAAATCCTATGACGCCAAAATCAGTTTGAGCCAGAATTTTCATCATGCGGATGAGAATAATTCACAACTGCTCAATGCCATCATATGGCGTTCCATCAAGGGTAGCACGTCGACCCTTCCCCCCGTAATACACGCCCTAAATCGTTATGAACTCAAATAGCTGCATCAGTTGAACTAGGTTTTGTCATCTACTACCATAGTGGCGCAATTGGCATTGAGTGTGACGAGAGCTGTGCAGTGGGCTGGGCGTGAGAATGACTCGCAAATTACGAAATCTCGTGTAATTTGAGTGATTAAGTATTGGGAGATCATCGTGTGGCGCTTCACCATCCGCGTTAGTGAGTATAGGCGGCCACGATGTTCTTGATCGGATACAGAACCTCGCTACCTAAAGGTATGCCGGGCATCTGGTAATTTGAGGTTCCACGCGCGAGGTGCAAAGGAGATGATCAATGGCACAATCGAACTTACCTAACGACGCACAGTGGCGGGCGTTGAAGACAGTTGCACAAGAGAACCTTGAGACTCTGTTGAACGAGATGCAGGGTTATTTCGATGACCGTTCTGAAAGGTGGCAGGAAAGCAAGAAGGCGTTTGAATTTCAGTGCAAGCTCGATGACCTTGAGGGGGTTATATCGGATCTAGTTGACCTGGTGATTTAGGGTCACTAACCGCCTACCTAAATCTGGTTGCGAACGTGCTCAAGATGCCTGGTGGGTAGAATCCAAAGCCTCATCCTGCGCACGAATTGCCCAGGATGAGGCATGAGTAGTGGTGGTTTACAGTACGCGCACCGTCTGAAGTAGACCAGGCTGTTCGGTGTTGGCGGCATTGATAGCGGCTTCGCTTGCCATCGCTCCAAAACGGGCGGAGGGTAGCACCGATTGAAGTGCCGCGCCAAATGCCCGAATATCCTCGCGGGTGGTGGCCATGAGCTCTTCGCGAGACTGCTGCCTCCATCCGTCGGTGATGCCTGCAAGGTGATGAACAAGCGCTGAAAAGCCGCGTCCGTCCGGTAGTTGATACGCATCCATGGAGCCAATGCTTCCCACAACTGTGCGCTCCAATTCTTCGTCACTGATCTCCAGCGACTCGAGGAATCGCGCTGCGTTGCGGAAGTTTTCCAGAGTGCGGGTTAGATTTGGATCGCGGTAAGACGCGAACGCCATGATGCCCGTCAGCCTGCTAATGGAGGCTCCGGCTCCATAGGCGCCACCCTCCTGGCGAACTCGTTCCCACAGCCACGTAGTACCCAGTAGCTTCTGGATGGCAATTGCAGAGCCGTTGGGTGAGAAACCTCCGTTTGCCAAATCTACGGCTAGACCCACATGGTTTACCTGGCCAGGTATCGTAAAGCCGGCATTCTGCCAGTCGAGAGCCACCGGCCACACCTCATCCGCAATTGGCGAATTGTTTAACGGCTGTAGTAACTGCGGAAGTTGTGCATGAGCTTGCTCAAGCGTGTTACTATCCGCGGTAAGGTTTACTATCAGATTGTGACGGCGAATGATAATGTCAAACATCGAGCGCAGGTCCGCGAGAATTGCCGGCCACTCGGTTGAGATGCGCGCAGCAAGGTTGCGCACAAATAGCAAATACTCTATTCCGCCAGTTATCTCGCTAAACCACCCTTCCTGGTGGTAACTTGCCTGCAGCCTGCTGGCGATAAAACTGCGACCTGCGGGAGCAAGTGCTGCTTCCAGTCTCGCCTTCTCCTCCTGGACCATCTGTTCAAATCGCTGGCGGTTGTCAAGGTTGACTTCGAGAATGGCCTCGCGAATAATTGCAAATAGATCAGGTATGTGTGCTGCGGTTGCCTTGCCTGTAACCATGAGCCGCGCCGCAGGCTGCGAACTATTTCTCACAGTGGTGGCCATGGCCGAAGCGCCCACCCCGCCAGTTTTGCAGCCTATCCATCTAGTGAAGTCGGTTGCATCGCGAGTCAACGTGCCCAGTTCGGTAAGTGATCGGCTAAATAGGTGGAGGTATGGCACCAGCCGAGCGGGCAGGCCGCGCAGATTGAATGCAAATTGCGCATAGAGTATGCCATTGGAGAACAGATCATGGCTAAGAACCTGAGTTTCGCCCAGATTGGTTAGCGCTGTAGGTGTCGTCTTGACCTCTCGAGGGAGGTCGGATAGGTGTAACGAAGGGAGACTCGCCTGTGCCTCGGGAGAATCCGGAGTATGCTGCATTTGCTGGAGCCGTTCAAATTCCGCGTTGATTTTTGCAAGCTCATGCTCACCGAGTGAGGACTTTAATGCCGCCAGGCGCTCCTGTTCGGCTGCTGTCCATACCTGATCAAGCGCAGGGTCTGGCAATATGGTAGCTGAGATGCGGTGCTGATTCTGGAGCAGGTGAACGCGAATTAGCGATTTGAGGTGAGCATTTACGTCATTGGCACCAAAGACTTTTTCCCGCAGCCTGTCCATCGGCTTCTGAAATGCGACCGGACCTAAAGGGTCACCATCGTACGTCCAGGTGGTAAGCGACCGAACCATGAGGGCCAATCCGCGAGGAAATGATCCC
>JAJZFK010000447.1 GCA_021805405.1 bacterium | reverse complement strand
GATCGACAAGTTGGCATACGCTACCATCCTGAAACGAGTGAGGCCACCCTTGCTGACGAATTACTTGCGTGTGAGATGGGGATGCAGGTGCTTGCTGCCCATTCCGTTGAACTTCGACAGCGACTGGGTATTCCTGTACGACAGGTCATGCTGGATGTTGTTGAAGCGCATACATTTCATGATCTGTTGCACGACCGGGACCTTTAAGCATGTGCAACGGGCGATGTCAGGGTGGTTCAAGCAGATTTGAAAAATACGAAAAGGCTACTTTGTGGGCCGGTTTCACAATCAGGGCGCTGTACTCTAAGCCGTCAGAAATGTGGAGTTGCTCAGGAATATGCAAGCGGGGTTTAACGGACAGGAATCAACCGAGGAATCCATGTTATCCTGCTGGCAGTATCACCTAGGGGATGATATGGAGCTGAGCGGATTCGAACCGCTGACCTCCTCGATGCGAACGAGGCGCTCTCCCAACTGAGCCACAGCCCCACGACGCTAGTAGTATACCACGCTGCTAGCCAGTTGCGTCAAGGGAACGCGCGCGTAAACGCCGCGAAAACGGGCGGGAAACCGCCTGCCATGTGCTTCTTCGCAGCCATTATTCGTACAGGTATTTAAACTGGTTGGTGCATCGTAACAGGATAATATCGCGCGGCGTTTAACGGTCATTTCGGTATACACTTTGCCACCAACATCCGTTTAACCGTTGCCAATATAAGCGGCTAGACGAGCGTGAAAGCTGTTCACGCGCTAGAGTTGAAACGGGTAATGAATAGAGAGAAGAGTGCCACCGGGCCGATAAGAGATAGTGTAAATTACAGGAAGGTACCTGCGTGAACAATCACTTTGTGAATGATGACAATACCTTGGAGGGTGCAGGCTACCAGCCAACGGTGGTGGATGATCGCATAGGCAGGGCCTTGAATGCGGCGCTGCTACGCCTGCCCATGGTACCTGCAGCGGCACAGGGTGAGCGACGAGTATGGCTAGAGGCCGCCATCGCCGCGCAAATTGAGATGGGCACTCCCCCGCACGCAGCTATCGCCGCGAGCCTTGAGAGCCTACGTCAACGCGAAACGGCCACGGCAACAGCAGCCAAAGAGAACGCCGTGCCGTCGCGCACTGGTTCTGCCCGTTCGTCAACCATTGCCAGCCTTGCACTACTTGCGCCAATATGGCTGGCTGTGACTACAGGTAGGCTGTCGGACCTGTGGTACGCGCATTTTCAGACTGGACTTGCAAGCCAAGTGCTATTTTATCGCCTCCTCATCCTGGGTGTTCCCCTGGTATCTGGTCTGTTGGTGGGAGCGTCGGGGCTTCGCAGACCAGTGCAGGGTATTCTCAATGCCATCGCCATTATTTCTATTCCCGCCATAGTTGTACCGGTAGTTTGGGCAGATTTATCGCTGGTAGATCTCATGCGAACTGGTGTTGCCCACCAACTTTCTGCGGATATTGGAACTGTATTGGACGCCATTCCCGGTTTAATGGGCGTTGTCTGTTGGGTACCGTTGGCAGCGCTTGGCGCCGGTATTGGACGTCGGATCGCATCGCGTTTGAGGCGACAACCTATGAGCGGAATAAGCTAAGCATTGAGTAGGTGGCGCTGGATATGGCAACCGCGATAAAGTTGACGGCAGGGCATAAAGGTGAGGTTAATCGAAATCAGCACGGCGATGACGCCGTGCTGTTCGCTTTTCGCGCTGGGACTGAATGTACGCGGCAGCCGCTGCTCTACCGGCTGCCCTGTCGCAGGGTGATGACTGCCACACCCAAACCCCCCAGGTGGAACTGCTGGCTGTGCAGCGTCCGCAGGGCAGGCCGTTTATCCGCGGTAACCTGGTCGACCCACTCCTCATGAGCTCCAACTGCTGTCGGTATAGTTATGAGCGCGGGACTGTTCAGCTTGTTGACAAGAAGAATCTTCCTGCTACCCGTTGGTGTAACGAAACCCTGGGCATAAATACCGGAGACATTGGTTGTGGAGTGGACAATCGTGTCGCCGGGCATAAAGTTATCGTGGAGTAGCTCAAGCACTCTAAACCGGGCGTTCGGTGCCCCTGTGGTCCAGTTAACCATGGAGACGCTGGGGAACTGGCTGGGATAGCCAATCAGCTGGCTTTCTCCAATGACCTGTATTCCTTGAACAGCAAGGTTACCGAACAGGTAGGCGAACATCGCGCCGCTCAAGTTCCAGTAGGGATCGTTCCCCAGCATTGCCTTCACCTGATCGGCGCCATTGTCGTTTGGCATCATCGTGCCTATTTCGTCAATGTCTGTCTGGACATTCGGGTTGTACTGTCGGCGCACATTCTGTATTTCCTGCACTTTTTCAAGGAAACCATCGGCCTGGGCAAAAACGATGCCGGGCCACTGGTCTGACGTGGAGTTGCCAGGCGGGCTTGCGTAGAAGTGGTACGACATCATGTTTAATGGCGTGCCAGGTGCATGGTGCCTATGTTTAATGAAGTACGAGAACCAGCCGAGGTCGTCTGGGTTCCAGTTTGAGGTGCCAGCAAAAGCAATCCCTATGAATTTCGTAGCAGGTGATACCTTGTGGATGGCTGCAGTAATAGCATCATACCAGCGTGAGTATTCCTGTACATTCATATGGTGTTCCGCGTCGACTTCGTTCAGCACCTCCCACCAGGCAAAATGATAGTGATAGCCGGACTTGTGCCATTGTCCGTACTCATCCTTGAACCCGCCTTGCGTATACCAGCTAACCAGGCGCGCGTAGTAATCTGCTATGGTTTTAAGGCTCGTATCTGTAAGCTCAGTACCCTGCTCGTAATTCCAAAAAACCTGATTGGGGTCGGCAGGATAGGCCACTGGCCCTTCAGTTTTAAACATCCACTCTGGTACTGTGCTAAAGTTCATAATCACAGGATGCCCTGCGGTGGCGCGCATGAATTCCTTCACCATCGGATCGATAAGCTTGAAGTTCCAGTAAGTCTTTCCATCAGCCGGGGGCTGTAGTTCAGCCACTGCCAATCGAGGGTAGGGTAGCCACGGCACAAACCGTACATAATTTGCGTGCAGTCGCTGAAGCGCTTGAAATGCCCGATGGCTGATGGGTGATTCGGGCCTCAGGAGTGGATTAACTACAACCTGCAGAGTGGGGGTGGAATCTGACAGGCGGATCACCTTTTTCCATGCAATGGTGATGTTTGACCTGGTGGTAGTGGTTCGCGTTTCGGCACGTGCCGTATTTGAGAGAGTTAAAATTGCGAAAAGAGTGCAGCACCGTAACGTGTTCAATTGCCTGATCGTCATGAACGACTCCTGTGGGCCTTAAAATATGGAAAGAGAATACCACCAATTACATCGTAACTGATAATTGGACCGGGTGTCTTCCTGTGGAACCGTCGCTATTGCATAAAATATAAAGGTAAAATAAGCAAAGTTAATTTTATGGTCACAATCTAATCATTAGTTTGCCTAACCGTCGTTGGTTTTTGTTCTCCACCCAGGTGGAGGGAAAGTGAAAGGCGGCCCTAATGAGCGAGCAGCAAGATGAGTACCAAGTATCGTTACGTGCGTTGCCACAGTGAACAGGGGGGCTAGGCAAGTGAACGTACCAGTGGATGACGAGGTTAGGCGTGCAGTCAACGACCTATATTTGCGGGAGTCAAGGCGGGTATTTGCAACCCTCGTTCGCCTGCTTGGTGATCTCGATCTTGCGGAAGAGGCGATGCAAGAGGCGTTTGCATCTGCACTTTTACAGTGGCCCTCTGGCGGGGTACCGCATAATCCATTAGCATGGCTGATTTCTGCTGGTCGCTTTAGGGGCATCGATGCTCTAAGGAAGAGTTCACGATTTAGAAAGTTGCTGCCTCTGTTAGCTAGTGAAAGTGATAAACAACAAATAACCCGAGATGAATTCGAGGCCGAAGAGATTGACGACGATACATTGCGCCTCATGTTCACGTGCTGCCACCCGTCACTGTCAACTTCGGCAAATATGGCACTCACCCTGCGCGAAGTCTGTGGGTTGAGTACAGACGCTATTGCCCGGGCCTTCTTGTGCACATCTGTGACGGTTGCGCAGCGGATTGTACGAGCAAAGGCCAAGATTCGCAACGCCCGCATACCCTTCTGTATACCATCGATGAATGACCTACCGGAACGGCTGGACGCCGTGCGCCGCGTAATCTATCTGGTGTTTAACGAAGGCTACTCGGCTACTTCGGGTGATTCGCTTACCCGCGCCGCCCTGTGCCATGAGGCCATACGGTTGGGCCGCCTGCTAAACGATCTAATGCCCGATAGTGAGAGTAGGGGGCTATTAGCTCTCATGCTCCTGCACGAGTCACGACGCAATGCACGCACCAATTCCGACGACGACATAATCCTGCTAGATGATCAGGACAGGTCACTGTGGAATCGCAAATACATTGACGAGGCGCTAGATCTGCTGGAGGCGGACAATGTGCCGCAACATCGATCGGTGTACTGGCTGCAGGCTGCAATAGCTGCAGTTCATGCTAGAGCAGCCTCTGGTGCCGATACCAACTGGGATGTGATCGTCGCTCTGTACGATCAATTAGCACTCGCCGATAGTTCCCCAGTTATTGCTCTTAATAGAGCAGTTGCCATTGCAATGCGTGATGGACCGATGCCAGGTCTTACCATTCTTGATGAGATTAGCCAGGACGGCGTACTCGATGAATACTACCTGCTGCACTCCTCTAGAGCAGAACTCTTGCGCCGCGCTGGTCGGCACCATGAAGCACATGCAGCTTACGATAGAGCCATCCAGCTTACGCATCAGTGTGCAGAGGTGCGGTTTCTCTCAATGAGACGTGACTCTCTGCTGTTAGACGAAACGCGGGTACAGATTTAGAAATATCGAAGAATGTTGTCGATTTCGTGGGTAATTGAGCGACTACTAAATAAGCGATGCTCGTTGACATCAGAATTACGATTTCAACGCTACTTTGCAATACCAGGTTAAGGGGCAAAAATGGAATTCATGGTGATAGTTTACCCAGGAGATCCCGCTGTGGAAGCGGGGAAGCTACCTAGTGAAGAGACACTGATAAAGATGGGTGAGTTTAACAAGGCGCTAGCCGACGCGGGCGTACTTATTGATATGAACGGCCTTAAGCCCTCTTCGAACGGCGCGCGCGTCAGCTTCTCTCAGGGCACGGCGGTCGTGACGGATGGACCGTTTATCGAATCTCGTGAACTTGTTGGCGGCTACTGGATTTGGAAGGTCGGCTCAAAGGAAGAAGCCGTGAGCTGGGCAAAACGAGCGCCTATGCTGAGTGGCGAAATACTTGAACTAAGACAAATCTACGCACCGGAAGATTTTGCTTCGGAAGTCGCCGAAGAATCCTACAAGTTGCTGGAGCACAACTAAGGCACCTGCAATGGACGATAACGGAGAATAGTACATTCCAGGTGAATCTAGCGCTGCCGTTACGGCGACGCCACAGGAGTTGATAATGAGCAAAGTTCGCTTGTTGGTGGGCACTCGCAAAGGAGCATTCATCCTTACAGCTGACGCCAGGCGCGACAATTGGCATGTTAAAGGGCCGTTATTTGGTGGCTGGGAGATCTACCATATGAAAGGCTCACCGGCAGATACCAATCGCCTCTACGCAGCCCAGTCACATGGGTGGTTTGGTCAGGTTGTGCAGCGGAGCGATGATGGCGGCGACACCTGGGAAACGATGAACAACGAGTTTGCCTATGAGGGAGAGGTTGGCACTCACATGTTCTACGATGGAACTCCTCATCCGTGGGCATTTAAGAGAGTTTGGCACTTTGAACCATCGCGTACAGATCCGGATTTTCTGTATGCCGGCGTTGAGGACGCTGCGTTGTTCTCGTCGCGCGATGGTGGGAAGTCGTGGCAGGAGCTTCCTGGCCTGCGAGCGGTGAAAGGAAGTTTGTGGCAGCCTGGGGCAGGCGGCATGTGCCTGCATACCATCGTGGTTGATCAAAGTGATCCAGATAGACTGTACGTTGCAATCTCTGCGGCTGGTGCATTCCGAAGTGTGGACGCTGGACAGACCTGGAAGCCGATTAACTGTGGGCTGGTTTCCCCCTATGAGCTGCCGGATCCTTCAGCAGAGGTAGGACATTGTGTTCACAGCATTGCTATGCATCCTGCCAAGCCAAATGTGCTCTACATGCAGAAGCATTGGGATGTGATGAAGACAGAAAACAGTGGCGATACATGGAGTGAAATAAGCGGGAATCTCCCATCGGATTTTGGGTTTCCCATTGTAGTCCATTCCCATCAGCCAGATACCGTGTACGTAGTGCCTATCAAGAGTGACGGCGAACACTACCCGCCGGAGGGAAAACTGCGCGTTTACCGCTCGCATACAGGTGGGAATGATTGGGAAGCGCTCACCAGGGGACTTCCGCAGGAGCATTGCTACGTGAACGTCCTCCGGGATGCGATGTCTGTTGATACCATGGATCCCTGTGGCGTCTACTTTGGAACCACAGGCGGCCAGGTGTACGCATCCGCAGACGATGGGGACTCCTGGACAGCCGTGTGCCGTGACCTTCCTGCTGTGTTGTCGGTGGAGGCACAGGTGATACCATGATTACCGTGGTGTTGCCGGCGCAGTTGCGGTCGCTTGCCGGGATTACTGACGATGTGGGACTGGACGTTGCGGGCACTGTTACACCTGGCGCAATTGTGGACGCCCTGGAAGCAAAGTACCCACCACTTAAGGGCACACTGCGGGACCCTGCCACGGGAAGGAGACGCTCCTTTGTGCGGTTCTTCGCCTGCGGAGCAGACATTTCGCACGAAGGTTTAGATGTGCCCATACCCGAAGCAGTAGTTCTGGGAGCGCAGCCATTTTACATAGTAGGTGCCATGGCCGGTGGCTAAGTTGTAAACAATTGCTGCGCTAAGCCCAATTTTGGTTGCCAGTTGGAGGTTGCAACGTGAAATACATGCTTTTAATCTATACCGACGAATGCGCGGTGAGCGAAGCGGAACGGGAAGACTGTTATACGGAGTCGCGCGCTTTGGCCCACAACCTGAGTGCGTCTGGCAAGTTTATCGCCGCGAACTCACTGCATCCCACATCGGCAGCAACATGCCTTCGCGTTCGTGAGGGCAACAGGTTGATAACCGACGGGCCCTTTGCCGAGACGCGTGAACAACTTGGCGGGTATTTCCTTATTGAAGCCGCTGACCTGGATGAAGCGATCGACGTGGCCGCCAGGGTACCGATGGCACGCAAAGGTACTGTGGAGATTCGACCAGTTATCGAAATCGGCGGCTTGCCACGGGCAGCTACCGTTTAGTTTGGGACGAGGAGATTTCTAGATGATTACACTCAATACTTACCTTAGCCTTGGCAAACAGTGCAGGGAGGCGATGACATTTTACCAGACCGTCCTAGGCGGGGACCTCTTTCTGATGCCAGTGGAGGATACCCCAATTGCTGCAGAGATGCCTCCTGAGCTTCAACATGAGATTATGCACTCGACGCTCACCACGAACGAATTTAGACTGATGGCGACCGGTATCAGCCCGGGACCTCAGGAATCCGATACCGGAGAACAAGGTGGTGGGGCGTCACTCGTCCTTAGCGTTGACTCAGATAAAGATGTAGAGCGCCTGTTTAATGTGCTCAGCAATGGCGGCAAGATACTTTGCCCCCTTGGGCCGTCCTTTTTCGCAGTAATGTTTGGTAGCTTGACAGATAGATTTGGGGTAACCTGGAATGTTGTGCACGAGTTACCGCTTGCCAACTAGGTATCAGCGATGTTGCTTTCAGCGCCGTGCAGAGAATTTGGTGCCGGTTTGCACCGTACGACGAGACCCAAATTGTGGCTAATTAAATCGCCGATTCGCACTTAACCAGGTGGTTGGGACGGACCAAAGGAGAGTAAGGGTGAAGCCCATTGTTCCGTGTCTCATTTTC
>JAJZFK010000209.1 GCA_021805405.1 bacterium | reverse complement strand
GGAGCCGCTACCCTCATGAGGGCGTTCGGCCAATAGCGCGGCTGAGGGATTTTCTACGCTTAGCAGGCCCTGCTCGTGCATCTGGAACAGCCCCAGTTCATCGGTAGAGCCAAACCTGTTTTTCACGGCTCGAAGTATGCGGTAAGCGTGTTGATGGTCGCCCTCAAACGCGAGGACAGTATCTACCAGATGCTCAAGCACTCTTGGGCCCGCAAGCGAGCCTTCTTTCGTAACGTGTCCAATCAGCACAACTGGGACCTTGCTGGAGCGAGCGAACCTGGCAAAGTGGGATGCACACGCGCGTACCTGGCTTACAGATCCTGGTATGGAGTCAAGCGCCGAGTCCGACATAGTCTGTATACTATCGACAATGACCAATGCAGGAGGAGCCTGTTCCGCATAGTGAATGATGCTGGCTGCATCGGTATCTACAAGCACCATTACACGGGGATGAATGGCACCAAGCCGCCTGCTTCGAAGCGCGATCTGCTGCGCACTCTCTTCACCGGATACATAGAGTACGCCCTGCGTGTTGCTCGCAGCAATTGCACAAGAGACCTGCGTAAGAAGGGTTGATTTGCCTATACCGGGGTCACCGCCCACTAGAACCACGCTGCCCGGTACCGCTCCACCACCAAGCACTCTGTCGAATTCGGGAATTCCGCTGGTTAGGCGGTCACCCGCTTCCGCTGGTACTTCGGTGAGTGAAACCGGGCGGCCGCTACCCGTCGCTACCACGCCATGTACATCGTGACGCTTGCGAAGTGCCGTTGGCGCAGATTCGATGGCGGTCACCTCTTCAACCAGGCTGTCCCAAACGTCACATTCCGGGCACCTGCCCATCCAGCGTAGGCTTTCGTGACCGCAAGCCGTACAGACATATCGCTTCTGCAGCCTGCTCATAGCGACCTAGTGCTCCTCGCGTTCTTTGTTTTCTACCTTGCGAGCGTCAATTCGTATAGGCGTACCTTCCAGTGGGAAGGTGAGGCGAAGCTGGTTTTCAATGTACCGCTGATAGGAGAAGTGCAGCATTTTGTCATCGTTACAGAAGAGCACAATGGTTGGCGGCTGGGTTCGTGGCATGGTAGCGTAGTAAACTTTAAAGTTTCTACCGTGGTCGCTAAGAGGTCTGCGCTCGATAGCTTCGCGAATTAACCGGTTGAGGATACCTGTTGGAATGCGGTGCGAATGGTTTTGAGCTGCCTGTATTGCGGTTTCAACTGCATAGCGAATACCGAAACTATCACGCGCAGAGACGAACACGAGGGGGGCGTAGCTCAGGAAGGGGCACTCCTTGCGGAACATCTCGGTAAACACTTCAATTTTCCGCCTGTCAGTACGCCTCGGGCCACCGGTACCGGCAGCAATGCCAGGATCTACAAGGTCCCATTTATTGACAATAACCACACACGCCCTACCTGCGTCCTGTGCGATACCTGCTACGCGTTTGTCGCCATCCACCACGCCTTCCGACGCATCGATAACCAGTACGCCCACGTTACTTCGCTCTAGTGCAGCCCGTGCTCTTAACACCATATAGTACTCAACGGTACCCTGAATTTTCCGGTTGCGCCGTATACCGGCCGTATCCAGCAGGATGAGATCCTCGCCATTCCAGTTAAAGGGAGTGTCTATACTGTCTCTGGTCGTACCTGGTATGGGGCTGACAATCGAACGGTCTTCCCCTAGAATTGCGTTTAGCAGCGACGATTTACCCACGTTTGGCCGACCAACAATTGCGAGCCGCAGGTCATCGCTCTCCTCGTCGTACTTAACTCTCTCGCCCTTAAAGAGACTTACCGTGGCGTCTAGAAGGTCTGCAACGCCGTGACCGTGTACAGCAGAAATAGTGTGCAGCTCGCCAAGACCAAGGCTGTAAAATTCAGCTGCGTCCATCTGCAATCTTGGGTTATCAGTTTTGTTGACCACAAGGAGCAGCGGCCGGTCGGTGCCTCTTAACGCGTTGGCTATCTCATGATCTGTGCTGGTAATGCCGTCGGCAGCATCCACCACAAATAAAATGACATCGGCCTCGCTCATAGCTACCTGAGCCTGCGCCCTTACCTGAACCACAAGCGGATCGGTCTCGTTTGGAATGATCCCGCCAGTATCAATAATTGTAAACTCTATGCCGCGCCAATCCACGTTGTGGTAGAGACGGTCACGAGTAATACCTGGAACATCTTCGACGATGGCAACTCTTCGGCCGATCAATCTGTTGAACAGGGTAGATTTTCCAACATTTGGTCTACCTACCACAGCGACCACGGGGCGTGACATAAAATTCCTCCAGACAGAGTGCGGCGAAGCAGTGAATGCACAAATATCTATATTAAAGTGCTCTATTATACCATTACACAATTTATCCGCCTCGAAACCACAGTGGACGCGCGCCGTGCGTGAGCTAGCGCGTGCGAGTATTTCTACATTGGTGACGCAAGTAGACAGTGTGTGGTAGCATTACAGAATATCATGCTCACTATTGTGCTGGGAAAGGACATTTTTGTTGTTACGCTTCTTAACGGCCGGCGAGTCTCATGGCCCGGCTCTCTCCGCGGTTGTAGAGGGCCTGCCTTCAAATTTACCAATCGATGTAGATGCAATCAATTTGCAGCTTCGTCGGCGGCAGGGCGGATATGGCCGTGGTGCCCGGCAACAGATTGAAACCGATACTGTAGAAATCTTGACCGGTGTGCGCTACGGCCTGACCATGGGTGGCCCTGTTACGATGCTCATAAGGAACCGCGATTGGGAAAACTGGCTCCAGCGGATGTCCATTTCGCCTGTAGAGGAACCTGCGCCTCCGATAACTCAGCCACGACCAGGTCATGCCGACTTTCCGGGCATGCTGAAATACAACACGGACGACCTGCGCCCTATCTTGGAGCGAAGCAGCGCCCGCAATACTACTGCGCTTGTAGCACTTGGTGCTGTATGCCGATCACTTTTAAGCTCTATTGGTATTGAAATAGTAAGCCATGTGGTTATGATTGGCGGCGTATGGGCCGAATTCCCTGGCAAACCAGACTACCTTGCTCTCGCTCAAATCGCAGAAGGCTCGCCAGTGCGGTGCGCCAATCCCGATGCGGCTACAAAAATGGTTGCTGCCATCGATCACTGTATGCAGGAAACCACGCGCGACACCCTTGGCGGCGTATTTGAGGTAGCAGCGATTGGATGTCCTCCTGGGTTAGGGAGCTATGCGCAATGGGACCGAAAATTAGATAGCAAACTCGCAGCCTCTCTCATGTCTATTCAGGCTATCAAAGGTGTGGAAGTTGGCCTGGGCTTTGGTGTGGCCGAAATTCCTGGCTCCCAGGTTCATGATGAGCTATTCTTTGGCACGGTAGATGGATTTACCCGTGGTACGAACAATGCAGGCGGCATTGAGGGCGGCATGACAAACGGTGAGCCCGTGGTTGTTCGCGCTGCCATGAAGCCGCTATCTACACTACCTACACCTCTTGCTTCGGTAGATATGAAGACCCGCCAGCCTGTGAAAGCCCACTTCGAAAGGTCGGATGTGTGCGCAGTACCGGCTGCTGCCGTCATTGGTGAGGCCATGGTTGCCCTTACATTGGCGGAAGTAGCTGTTGAAAAGTTTGGTGGAGATAGCGTTCAGGAGTTCAAGCGCAACGCCAGTACCTACATCGAGAGCGTGATGAGCCGGGGCTGGCAGCCACCTGTAAAATGACGCATTCCGGTTTAACAAACCTTGTGCTCATTGGTTTCATGGGTGCCGGGAAATCGACAGTAGCCAGGATATGTGCGCGGCGCCTGGGCATGACATTGTGCGACACAGATCATATACTGGAGACGCGCTTTCAGGCATCCATCACCCAGGTGTTCGCGCAGCTTGGGGAGAAAGAGTTTCGAAGACAGGAAACCAATCTTGTTCAGGAACTCAGCACAGGGTCGAGGCAGGTAATTGCTACCGGCGGCGGTGTGGTAATGAACCCCATGAATGTAGCAGCCCTTAGAGCTACAGGTTTGGTGATTTTACTGAATGCCGATACCGACACCATTGTTGAACGCGTTAGGCACCAGACACATCGCCCCCTGCTTATGGGAGTGACGGATTTGCCAACGCACATCGCTTCGCTGCTGGCGCAACGGACGCCTGCGTACCGTGAGGCGGCACACTGCACCGTAGAGATTCGTGGCCTTACGGCTGCGGAGTCTGCAGCGAATGTGATCAATCTGTTTAAAACCATCTCAGGCGAAGGCAAATGATCAACAGCACCGTTTATACCTATCAGGTTGACACACCGGGCAGAAGCTACCCTGTTCACGTTGGAGCGGGATTGCTCACAACGCTAGCCCCCACCCTTATAGCAGAACTTGGGCGGGGCTCGAGGGTTGCGGTGGTGACCCACCCTGGGCTTGTTGCCAAGTACGCCGCACCACTTTGCGAGGCGTTGAAGCTTGAAGGGGCCGACTGCATCCTTAGCACGATACCCGCTGGAGAACGTACCAAAACACTCGCGACTGTCGCAAAGCTTTATGATGACTGGGCGCGCCACCATCTCGATAGGCGCACAATCATCGTAGCAGTTGGAGGAGGCGTTCTTGGCGATATAACGGGGTTTGCGGCAGCAACGTACCTCCGTGGAGTCGCGGTCGTTCAAGTGCCCACAACTCTATTAGCCCAGGTTGATGCCTCTATCGGCGGCAAGACAGGGGTCGACCTGCGAGCGGGCAAAAACCTGGTGGGATCCTTTCATCAGCCTAAGGCAGTGATTGCTGATCCTGAGGCGCTAGCTACCTTACCGTTTAGGGAATTGCGCTCGGGCCTTGCCGAAGTCATCAAATATGGTATTATTTTCGACAATCTGCTGTTTGCCTCTATAAAGGATTCACTACCTGCGATGCTGCGTCGCGATGCAGCCTGCCTGTTGCCGGCTATAGCCCGGTGTTGCGAAATTAAGGCGCAGATTGTATCAGAAGATGAGACGGAACAAGGCGTACGCGCTATTCTCAATTTTGGCCATACTATAGGCCATGCCGTTGAAACCGCGACCCATTACCGTATCTATAAACATGGTGAGGCTGTTGCAATTGGCATGGTGAGTGCGTGCCTCATAGGAGAGGAACTTGGCATTACGCCAGCCAGTGTAACTAGTGAAACAATGGCGGCACTGCAACTGGCGGGTCTACCGTACAGGCTACCCAATGAGATATCCAGCGAAGAGTTACTTGCGCATGCAGCACATGACAAGAAGGCGAGAAACGGTAGACTTCGCTGGGTGCTGGCGCAATCGATAGGTACAACATGCGTGCAGAGCGACGTGGATAATGCAATTGTATTGAAATGCCTGCAAAAGCAGAGGGATTTGTAAGATGTCGACTGACGGGGAATTTAACGCCGACAGCGAGTACTTTGATCTGCCAGCCACCAACGCTGGCTTGGCGCTGCTCTGGATTCTCCTTTTCGCGGGCCGTTGGCTAGCAGTTCCTGGCCTTCAGGTGCTGGGTGTTCTAAATGGCGCGCAGGTAAACGCTCTAGATCACGGCCCGTTGCTCATCTGTTACCTGTTGCTCCTCATTGCGATAATCGCTAGGGCAGGTATGCAGGCCGTTCACGCCACGGAGACCAGCAGCAAACAGCCTGAGGGTTCCGGGAGATAGCATTATTTGATCAACCAGGTCATCAATCAGCGCTTCGAGGTTCTTGAGAAAACAAGCGAAAGTACCCTTTTCGCTGTCTATCGCGCTCGTGATAAGGGTAACAACCGCACGGTCGCGCTCAAGTCAGTGCAAAAGGCCTGGCAGGACGATGCGCCATTTGTGGCTGGGTTAAAAACCGGCGCTCATCAGGCCTCGGCGCTCAAGCATCCCCACATTGGTCAACAGCTAGAGTGGATGGATACCCAGTGGGGCCCCACGCTCGTGATGGAATTTGTTCGTGGCATTGATCTCAAGGAGCGAATAAGGCGCATCGCGCCCTTCACGCTGGCTGCCGCGGTGGACGTGGCTGTCGCATTGGTGGAGGCACTGCAGTTTGCTCATGGCCTCAAGATGGTGCATGGCGACGTGCGACCACAAAATGTTATTGTTAGTCCCGAGGGTGCGGTCAAACTGCTCGATTTCGGCATATCATCTGGAATTTGTGCCTCACCGGCCGCTCAACATGCTGTCCTATTGCGATCTGCACCTTACCACGCCCCGGAACTCTCAACTACGGTTCCCGGTACTGTTGCAGGTGACATTTATGCAATGGGTGCTGTTCTCTATGAAATGCTGACAGGTGCCGTTGTTTACTCAGGCGAAACACCTGCTGCCATTGCAGACTTGCACGCATTTGCGCCTATTCCGTCGCCGCGTGCACTTAACCCCGGCGTACCTCTAAGTTTAGAGGGTATTGTGGTGAAGTGCCTGCAAAAACGTCCCGACCAACGTTATCTGAACGCAGGCGAACTATTAACAGACCTTCGATCTGTGCGCGACGCCCTACGATTTGGAAAGCCACTTTCATGGTCACCCATTGACCTTGAGAAACTACCACCAGAATCGGTTACTCGCCCTGCTGCTACCGTAAACAGTGGAAGCTACGACAGACCACCCGAACAGGTACCCAAATCCGGAGAACGAACCTATATGTCTCCTAACAACCGGTTGCGTGCGCGAGAAGAGCGGGTCTCTAACCTGATCAAAGGTGCCATAGGGTTCATGTCAGCCGCTCTGTTTGTAGTTTTGGTGGGCTATTATGTCGTCTACTCGAGGTACTTCGTACCGCCGCAAACCGAGTCGGTTCCTTCGTTTGTAGGAATGCAGATAACTCATGCGCAGGAAATTTCGCTAGCCAAGAAAATTCGCCTCCTTGCTCACGGTTCATACACCGACCAGGCACGCGGCGTAATCTTTAAAAGTGACCAGGATATGGGAGCAGCCGTGCATCCCGGCCAGTACATAAATGTATGGTACAGCAAGGGACCGATGTACGTGAATGTCCCCAATGTAAAAGGAATGGACAGAGACACAGCACGAAAGACACTGGAGGATGCCGGGCTTACAGTTGGAAAACTACAGGCACAGTACAGTAGCACCGTACCCATTGACAATATTATCAGCCAGGACGTCTCCAGCAAGAAGCGAGTGCTTCACGACACAACCGTGGATTTAACATACAGCGACGGCCCCACACCTGGTTTTGAAGCTACACCTGGTACATCGTCAAATGGTTCACCGGCAACTTCGCCAAACAGCGGATCTTCGACGGGAGGAAATTCCTCTACCACCGGCACATCGACTGGCGGAAGCGGTACAGGCTCTTCTCAACAGTCTGCCGACAATCCTGCAGCAGCCGTCGGTGCAGCGTCTGGCGCAGGTTCAAGCTCGAATAGTACGCCACTACCCGCAACACACACATTCAACTTCCCTATCACATTGCACAAAACCCCAGAAAGCGGCGCAGGCCCATGGGATGTTCGCATTACGTATACGGACTCTACGGGGGAGCATGAGGTAATGGACTCTCAGCAGAACGATGGCGACAAAGTTCCTGTTAGCTTTGAGTACACGGGTAGCAATATTACGCTGAAGATTTACTATAACGGCGTTAAGGTCTACGACAAAAAGCTTAATCCACAAACACTTAAGAAGCGAGCGGGATCTGGACAATGAGTATCATAAATGAAATAACAATTGCCCCCTCTCTTTTAGCGTCAGATTTCTCGAATTTTGCCGCCGCGGCGGTGGAGTGCGCTGATGGCGGAGCCGATTATCTCCATTTTGATGTTATGGATGGTCGATTTGTCCCTGAGATAACTTTTGGCAGCCAGGCAGTGAGGGCGCTACGTAAAGTCTCAACCGCGTTCTATGATGTACACCTCATGATTGTTGAGCCAGAAAAGCATATTGAGGGCTTTGCTAATGCCGGTGCCAATGGCGTCACTGTTCATTAT
>JAJZFK010000306.1 GCA_021805405.1 bacterium | reverse complement strand
GTTGGACGGGACACTACAGCGAATGGCGCGGGGTGGAATTTGTGACCAGTTGGGTGGTGGGTTCCACCGTTACAGCACAGATGAAATCTGGTTGGCGCCACATTTTGAAAAAATGCTGTACGATAACGCACAGCTGGCTCTGCTCTACGTCCGCGCCTGGCAGGAAACTCAAAATCCGTTCTATCAAGGTGTGGCAGAAGAGACTTTTGCATACCTGCAACGTGAGATGATGGACGATCGGGGTGCGTTCTACTCCGCCCAGGATGCCGACAGCGACGGCGCTGAAGGAACTTTCTATATTTGGAGCGAAGCGGAAATTCGCGCAGCGCTACCACCGGATGAGGCCGAGGTTTTTGCCTCGTTTTACGATATCACCACGGCGGGAAACTGGGAAGGGCACTGTATTCTTAGGGTTGTAAAGCCGCTAGAAGAGGTTGCCAATCACTTCCAGCTTACGCTTGAGCAGACAGCCGACCTTCTAGAGAACGCCCGGCAGCGGCTGTACGAGTTGCGAACCCATCGCACAGCACCAGGGTTGGATGACAAGGTGATTACCAGTTGGAACGGCCTTGCCATTACCGCTTTTGCGGAGGCAGGACGCGTGTTTCAGCAGCAAGACCTGCTAGATACTGCGTGCCGCGCCGCGGACTTCATTCTGGCTAACATGACGCGGCGCGATGACGCGACGAGGCTGCGGCTATGGCGTACCTGGAGGGCCGATGCGGCAAAGCATGAGGCTGTGCTGGAAGATTACGGTGCACTATCATGCGCACTGATTACGCTTTACGAAACAACTGGCGAGGCTAAATGGTTGTCTGCTGCAATTGAGCTAGGTACAACCCTCATCCAGTGTTTTGCGGTGGAGGGTGGCGGCTTCTACACCAGTGCGTTTGATGCCGAATCACTGCTAATCCGAACGGTGGAGTGGCAGGACAATGCCGTTCCCGGCGGGTGCTCAATGGCGGTAGAGGCATTGATGCGCCTAAGCGACCTTACTGGCAATCTTGGCTTTAAGGAGTTCGCCAATACTACCCTGCATCGTGCAAGCGAAATGGTGATGAAATACCCAACGGCGTTTGGCCGAATGCTCAATGTGATGCAGATGTCTTGTTCAAGCACTGTGGAAATCATGATTGTGCCCGGTAATGACCCTGCAGAGACTACCGAGCTCCTGAATGCAGCGTGGGCACACTTTGTGCCAGCCCGCTGTGTAGCAGTGATAAACGCGGACAGCAACGTGCTGCTTGATGACGCGCTGGTTACAGGAAAGGGAGCGATTGAGGGTCATGCGGCTGCATATGTCTGTCGCAATCGTATGTGCAGCGCCCCGGTCTCAACTGCTGCACAACTGGTGGCACTGTTAGTCTAACGAACCCCCCACAGTGACAAACGTGCCACTTAATGATGAAACAGTGTGAAGGTAAGGTAGCACATAAAGGTAACAAAAATCGTGGCATTGTAGGCAAGATGGTAAGTTGTACTGCGCTCTACTCCACCCTTAAAATACTGGTAGGTAAACCACATGCCTCCCACGCCCAGTGCTAGCCCTACAAAGATTGGCACTCCCACTACACAGTGCATGAGGCCGAACGCAAGACTACGCCTTCTGCCGTGTTTCCAGTCGCGCGTACCGTTTCTAAACATCATCTCCTCTTCAAAGGCAAACAGAGGAAGGACCATTAGAAGTCCAATGCCAAAAACCAGACCCACAAAGCCGTATTTAAACGGTAGTGTAATGACGTTGGTTGCCTGGGATTTGGTTGCGACCTTGCGATAAACTGTTGTTGCATGGCCCGTGGCATTCAGTTGGTGCACCTTAACTACATGGTATTTCGGTTGCAGAACATAGATCCAGGACCTGTCTAGAAAGGGCATGGTCTTGTAGAGAACTACGGCTACCGTGAGGACAACAAATATCATACCAGTGCTCTGCAGGAGGATGACTGGGGTGATCTTACGGTAGTAGTGCCAGTACTGCTTAAGCGTACCACTAGTGATATCACGCACCAGGTTTACAACGATATAGGCGATCCAGCCAAACTCCACGAAATGCCATATCCACTTTTTGTAGTGTCCGAATATCGAGGACGACGAACTTCCTGAGCCAACCACCACTCCCGTTATGAGAAGTAAGAAGATAATTTCACGCAAACCGATGTTGAGACGACGACGCTTTTTGGGTGCCTGTTGTTCTTCTGCCCGGGGTGGGTCACTCAGTTGTGAACTTGTGGTGTAAACATCCACCGGTATCGTGGCCGTAACGTCATTTTCTTCCAACAGTAGCTCCTTGCAGGTAAAATTGTCACCGGCCCTTACTTAATATTCCAACATGATGTCGATTACGTATCGGGACCATGCTGACCAAGCAGTGCAAATGGCGGCACCAGGGCTACCATAAACGCACCCGGCCTCATAACATCGAATGCGCTATAAAACAGTGTTGAGCCACCTGGCCACACGGTTATGGCAGCGGGGTTAGCATAGGGCCAGCCTGCATATACCGGCCATAATGTCAGCGCTGCCAGGCCCAACCAAAAGTAGATAAATACGGGTTTGCGCGTCCTCGTTACCATTGCGATGCAAAACCCAAACAGGCCACCACAAAGACCTCCGCCCAGCTCTACAACGGCCATTGCAGCAGGCACGCGCAACGGGAGACAGGCGAGCCATGCCACAAGCAGTACCACCAGGCAGCCAGCCGATGCCCGCTTTGGCCCGGAGTTCAAGCGCTACCTGCCCAGAATTCCGAGACGCGCACGAATCCATTCACCAGCCACTATACCCAGTTTTACCGGAGTTCCAACCCGTGCTCTCTGCCTGAATACGTCAAACTGGTTTTTCTTTATGGCTACAAGAATTCCGTAGTAAATTCGTATCATGATTCGTAGTGTTGGTCGGCCGCTCGTACTAATCAACGGTACCAGTTTCCATGCTTCACGATACAATCCCTCGGCACGATCGGTTTCAAACGTCATGAGCGCGGTGAAATTACTGGTGCATGTGCCTGCAGTTAGCATCTCCTCGGTTACTCCAAACCTGCGAAGGTCCTCTTGTGGCAGATACACGCGGTCACGTTCAATGTCTTCGCGAATATCCCGAAGTATATTGGTAAGCTGAAGAGCCAACCCACACGACTCCGCATACTTCAACACATTCGCATCGGACGTGTCAAAGCCCCAAACGTAGATACACACAAAACCTACTACGCTCGCAACATGATAACAATACCTGCTAAGATCATTCCACGTTTCGTACCGTGTTCGCACCAAATCCATACCTGTACCTTCCAGCAGGTCAAAGAAATACTTATGCGGTATAGAATACGTGGTGACTGTGTGGTAGAACGCCGGCCACAACAGACGCTCGTTAAAGTTACCGCTTAGGGCATCCTTAAGTTCTGCCGACCACGCAGCCATGCGCTGCTCGCGGTCATCGCCTGCCTCATCGCTCACGTCATCGCTTATGCGCATAAACGCGTAGATAGCGCACATCGAGAGCCTACGCGCGGCATCGAGGGTCATGAACGAGAAGTAGAAGTTACGAGCCTGCTCTTTGGTCAACTTTTCGCAGTACGCATACGAAGCATGCAGTGCAAGGCCGGATGTGCTGATCCCTGTGGTGGATGCGCTCACAGCCGGAATAGCCGCTTTGCAAGCATGATTAACTGCCTGCTTTTGGGAATGGATGGACGACTGGTTAATACATCGTACCCCTGTGCCTCTACCCTGCGCAGCACCTCAGTACCGCCAGCTGTAAACATCTGCAGATCGAGCTGAAGTCTTCGATCCACCATTTCCAGAAGAGGTTCACCCTTGCCAAAGAGTTCCCGGGTGCGCTCAACTTCAAATTTCATGAGCTTTGCAAACTGCGGTGAAAACGTGCGGCTGGTTATAACCTCCTCCGCAACCTCAAAACGGGTCATATCCTCCAGGGGGATGTAGATACGCCCCTTTAAAATATCGCGGGATACATCCTGCCAAAAGTTGGCGAGCTGCAGAGCAGTGCACGTGTAATCCGAAAGCGCCTGCCGTTCATCGTCGCTATAGCCGCCCAGGTATAGTACCAGCCTACCCACGGGATTAGCCGAATTCTTGCAATAGCCAAGCAATTCGTTGTAGGTGTGGTACCGCAGAGTTCTCTGATCTTGCCGAAATGCTGCCAGCAGATCTCGAAACGGCTGAGCAGGAATACTAAACTGCCTTACTGTTGATTGAAGGGCTACGAAAACAGGATGCCTAGGCGAACCCGCATACATGGCATCCAGCTCACCCTCCCACCAATCTAGTAGTGCAAGTGAGGCAACCGGATCTCCAATCTCGTCGCCAAGGTCATCACTTATCCTGCAGTATGCATACACACTGTAGAAGTGCGGCCTTAGCGGCTTTGGGCAGAAGGCAGTGGCGACGAGAAAATTTTCGTAGTGCGAAGTAGCTAGCTTGCCGCAAAACTGTGCAGCCTCTGTGGGGGATGCTACCCCCTGCCACCGGTAGGCAGGAGGTATTTTGTTCTCAATTTCTGGTGATAAACTGGTGATCATTTCACTCGCGGCACCTGCAAGCGTCGCAATTTTTCTAATTTGTACTTATTATACCGCCAGATGCGGTCAGCCGGCAGAGTGTACGCGCCTAATCAGCGGGTTCTATAAACTGCCTCGCGATCCGCCCCCAATCCGACCGAGCTTCTTGGGCAGGATTTTCTTAGCTTTGTCAAAGCGACATTCGGTGGTCGATTGCGGGTTTTTGTGATGTTCATTCAGAAAGGTGAATAAGTCATCTTTAGTAACCTTCTTAATTGTACGATTATAGGCTAAATCACTAATGATAAAGCGATTATTAACCAATATAATTGCCGGTATGTGCGTTTGACCAAATATGGCTGTAGTGTTCACCAACGAACAGAAACGTTGTACCTGGTTGGCAGTTTAAGTACCTTCACTACGCTGTGCATCTCTTAAGAGGGAGAAAGTCATGATTACGAGGATATTCCTGCCTGCTGTTTCGCTGATGAACAGACTTCGCTATCCATTGAAGATGGCGCTAATTGGAATCCTTTTTCTTGTGCCGCTGGGCATTGTCGCTAACTATTTCGAAGGCGAGATAAACACCGGCATTATGTTTGCGCAAAAGGAGCGTAAGGGTGTTGCGTATGAAATACCGCTTACACACCTACTTCAGCAGGCAATAATCTCATCCACCACGGCACCGGAGGCAGGCCCCGCTAATACCAGCGGAGTTAATCAGGCCATCTCCGAGGTAGATGCAGTAGATCAAAAGTACGGCGTTCAGCTGAAGACCTCGGCAGCATGGTCATCTATTAAAGCTGAATGGACGAACTTGAAGGTGGGCAACAGTCAAACGGATACTCTTAATAATGCTGCGTACAACAAGTTTCTCAACGACTTACTAGCGTTCTCCACCACGGTAGGCAATAACTCCAACCTCGTTCTCGATCCTCAAATTGACAGCTACTATGTAATGGATAGCGTACTCACGCAGCTGCCTCAGGCGGATGTAAACCTGGCACAAGCCGCGCAACAGACAGCCACTGCCGAGCGTACACACCACCTTGGAAGCGGGCAGAAGACAAGCCTGGCAGTGCTAATGGGGCAGTTTGACCTTCCGGTTTCTACGCTTCAATCAGATTTGCAAATGGCTGCGAAAAGTAACCCGGCTGTCAACTCCCGGCTATCTGCCACGGCTAACGATTTTGCGAGCAAGGCTGCTGATACCTCAAAACTACTCAAGCAACTTGCAACGGCTTCATACACAGCGGATACATTTACTGCCGCTAACCAAAGCTCTGAAAGTGCATTGACAGCGGGCTACGCCTACCGTGACGCCGCCATAGCCGAGCTGAATGGCCTGCTGGCCCAACGTATTAGTGGATTCACTGCCCGCAGAAACGGGGTCAACCTCGCCGTAGGATTATTCGTCGCTCTTGCAGCATACTGCTTTATTGGCTTCTACCTCTCTAGCGTAGGCGGTATTACCCTTGTTTTGAAGACAGCCAGGGAGATAGCGGGTGGTACATTTCAAGGTACAGTTAATATTACAATGCGCGATGAGGTGGGTGCACTTGCACGAACTGAACTTACGGCAATGGCAGAAAATGCTGCTAACTTGCGTAGCGTAGCGGATGCGGCTGGAAGTATTGCAGACGGCAACCTGCAGGTGGATGTAGCCGTACGCGATGACCAGGATATCATTGGCATGCAATTTAACCGGATGCTAACTAACTTACGCCTGCTCATTGATGGGTTCTCTACGAACATTGATGACGTCGCGCGTTCTTCTAGCAACCTCTCGCAACACAGTGCCGCATCGGATGTTGAGGCGCGCAGTATTGCTGATGCCATAGGACGAGTAACTGTAAGCGCGGATGTAACCGCGAGGGGCAGCCGCGAGATGGCGCAGGCAAGTGACCAGCAGGCTCGCTCGGTTACACAGGCTTCCGAAGCGATGCACGAGCTAGTGCAGATTATTCACCGACTGCGTGACATAACCAGGCAGCAGAGTGTGGAGGCAGAGCAGGCTCAACAAAATGTCAGCCAGACATCCAGCACAATCCGCAAGGTTGCGCAAGCTGCCGGTGAGATGACACAGATGTCGGAAAACGCTGCGGAGGTGGCCGTTACGGGTGGTAAGGCTGTAGAGCAGACTATCGCCAGCATGCAGCGCATTGGTGAACTGGTGCTGTCATCCTCCAGGCTCATTGTGGGCCTTGGTGAAACAGGCAAAGAGATTGGCGGCATCGTTGAGACAATTAGCCAGATATCCGAACAGACCAACCTGCTTGCGCTTAACGCCGCTATTGAGGCAGCGCGTGCCGGTGAACATGGCAAGGGCTTTGCGGTTGTCGCTGATGAAGTGCGAAAGCTGGCCGAAAGGGCAGCGAGGGCAACGGCAGAGATTAGCGGGTTAATTGGTCGGGTGCAACAGGAGGTAACGCACTCCATTGCCGCGATGGAAACGAGCCGCCAGGAAGTAGAGTCGGGTGCTAAACTGAGCAGTGAGGCTGGCCAGGCGCTATCGCAAATCCTGTTAGGTGTTCAGATGGTATCCCTTCGCGTGAAGGAAGTACACTCGCAGGCCACAGAGATGACCTCCTCTGCGGACGTTGTGCTTTCTACTGTGGACTCTATTCTTGTTGGAGCCAAGGAGAGCGCCTCTTCTGCTGATAAGATGACAGGGCAGGCCGAACGTGTGCAGGGCGCAGTAACCTCTGCAGCAGCTACCAGTGAAGAGACCGCGGCCGTTGCACAGGAGATTAGCGCCTCTGCTGCAGACGTGTCGCGCAACGCTCAGCAGGTTTCGGACGCCATTACTACCTTGAACGGCATCATCCAAATGGTGAGCGCCGAAGGGGAAGTTATGAAGAATGGTGCGCACCGGGTAACCGCACTGCTAGAGCCGTTCAAGCAGGCCCCAGTGCCCACCAACGCTGAAGGCACTGTACCAAAAGATCGCCGTGAGCGACGTTCGGATAACCGGAGGGCGGCCTGACGAACACGGTACCACGAGGAGGGCGCAACACACCGTGCCCTCCTCGCTCCTGATTACCGCCCGCTTTCTTGACAGGTAATTGCCACAAGAGTATAATAACCTGTGGTACGATGGCGGTTGGCTCAGGGGTAGAGCGCTTCCTTGACACGGAAGAGGTCACTGGTTCAAATCCAGTACCGCCAATTCTATTATGCTCACGATTTAACATTGTTCGAAACTCGTCTCAAGATTCCCCTAATCGCCTCAATAGTCTCCTTAGGTAAGACACATAGGTTAGACCGATTGGTATTTCTTCTCATGCCATAATTCATACGATTGCCGACTAGCTATTCGGTGTTACCGCTTATTCACCTATTTCTGGTCCGCTGTATTCATATTCCCCCTGTTTGCGAACCGTCGTAGCAGGTAGACACGTCACCGTTTGTCAATGCA